>JBQELM010000262.1:1449-3837 GCA_052103915.1 Mycetocola sp.
CCCCAGCAGCCCGTCCTGGTGACTGCGCAGCTCAACAACTCCCAGCTCAGCGCGAGCGCCCAGGCTCAGCGCTCCGTGCCGGTCACCAATCACGGTGACCGCTCCGGGCTCACGCAGTCGCGCGTCCGCCGCAATCCGGTCAGCCGCCTGGTCAAGCAGGTAGCGATCGGTGGCGTCCCAGGCCTGCAGGTTGGGCGCCTCAACGTCGGGGAAGCGGCTCAGGGACTCAAACGAGAACGGGGGTGTAACCATGCCGCCAGGCTAGTCGAGCGGCC
Organism: Mycetocola sp.; assembly: GCA_052103915.1. Taxonomy (GTDB): domain Bacteria; phylum Actinomycetota; class Actinomycetes; order Actinomycetales; family Microbacteriaceae; genus Mycetocola_B. The sequence goes on from JBQELM010000262.1 coordinate 1,725, forward strand.
GGGCCGCCGGGCCGGGGTTCGAGTCAGCGGTCTGCCCCACCTCGAGTGATTGAGCTGTCGGCCTCACCCTCATCGAGTGGCTAACGGTCGGCGTCGGGGCTCCACACCATCAGCTCTGCGCGGCGCTGAGCGCGACGCCCGTTTGTCAGCGTGACAACGTCACCGCGTGAACCGGCAGCAAAAATCCGGCGTCCCCTGCGGGTCATGACCTCGTTGGCCAGACTGTGCTCCAGTTTGCGCACCTGACGCTCCAGGCCGGCCACCCGCTCGGTGAGCGACAGGATCCGGGAAATGCCCTCCAGGTTGACGCCCTCGGCGCTCAGCCGAGAGACCTCACGCAGCTGCGCGATGTTTCGCATCGAGTACCGCCGCGACTGCCCACGCGTTCGCGTCGGCGACACCAGGCCCATCCGGTCGTACTGACGGAGGGTCTGCGGGTGCATGCCGGCCAGTTCGGCCGCCATCGCGATGGCAAAGATTGGCGCGTTTTCGTCCACGTCCCCACCTCCTCACACCACCACCCGCGCCCGTGGGGACGGACGCGGGTGGATTGATTGTTGTTATCCCCTGGCGCGCTGCAACAGATCGTCGCGGGGATTGTCCTGCGGTCCCAGCTCCTGGAAGCGCAGCAGAGCCTCGGTCGCTTCCGAGTTCAGGTGGGACGGCACAGCAACCTGCAGTTCAGCCAGCAGGTCGCCGGTCGCCTTCTTGGTGCTGACACCACGACCCTTGACCCTGAGCACCCGACCCGACGGTGTTCCGGGGGCGACCTTCAGCCTGACCGGGTCACCGCCCAGCGTCGGCACCTCGATGGTCGCGCCCAGAACAGCCTCCGCAAAGGTAACCGGAACGGTCAGGCGCAGGTTCACGCCGTCACGCTCAAACACCGGGTGCGGACGAACCTTCACCTGGAGCACCAGGTCACCGTGCGTTCCACCATCGGGCGAGGGGTGCCCCTTGCCCGCGACCTTGATCTTCTGCCCGTCGGCCACACCGGCGGGAATCTTGACCTTGATCGTTCGACCCTCGCCGGTCTGAAGGGTGACGGTGTCGCCCTTCACCGCGGTCACGAAGTCGATGGTTGTGGACGCAGCAACATCCTGACCGGGGGTTGGTCCGCCAAAGCCGCGGAATCCGCCACTTGACTGACCAAACCGGCCGCCACCGCCGCCGCCGCCGAACATGCCACCAAGCAGATCGTCGTACTGACCCTGCTGATAGCTGTATTGGGCGTTGCGTCCACCCCCGCCAAACATGCCGCCGAAGACGTCCTCAAAGCCACCGTTGCCGCCGCCACCGCCGGGAGCGGTGAAGCGTGCGCCGGAGCCCATCGCCCTGACCTGGTCGTACTCGCTGCGCTGATCCTTGTCGGACAGCACGGAGTACGCCTCAGAGATCTCCTTAAACCTGGCCTCGGCTTTGGCATCCCCGGCATTCGAGTCGGGGTGGTACTGCCGCGCCAGCTTGCGGTAGGTCTTCTTCAGCTCGGCGTCTGAGACGTCCTTGGACACCCCAAGCGTCTTGTAGAAGTCCTTTTCGAACCAGTCCTGACTTGCCATAAGCGCCTACTCTGCGGGGACCTGGACAACAACCTTGGCCGCACGGACAAGGGTGTCGCCCACGAAGTAGCCGGTCTCAACAACGTCGAGCACCGTGGAGCTGGTCGCCCCGGGTGTCGGCTGCTGGAACACGGCCTCATGGATGTTGTGGTCAAATTCGTCACCAACGGCGCCAAAGGGGCTGAGGCCAAGGCGCTCGGTTGCGCTGCGCAGCTTCTGTGCGATGGTCGCAAAAGCACTGCCCTCCGGCAGGTCGCCGTGCTTGTCCGCACGCGCCAGGTCGTCAAGCACGGGGAGCAGGCTCCCCAGCACATCTCCGACGGTGCGCTGCTTCTCGGCCTGACGACCGGCCTCGGTGCGCTTGCGGTAGTTGGCGTATTCGGCCGTGACCCGCTGCAGGTCGGCAAGCCGCTCAGCGGCCAGCTCCTCTGCGCTTGCCTGGCCGGACAGGACCGCCAGCTCCTCATCGCTCAGGCCGTCAGCCTGCTCCGATGCACCGTTGATGCCGGTGTCGCCCTCAGCGGCGGTGTCCGGCTCCTGCGGCACGGGGCCGG
>JBQELM010000263.1:0-3830 GCA_052103915.1 Mycetocola sp.
CACCCTCAGCGCAAGCAAAATCAACAGCCTGGACGCTCGGGAACTGGTCATTCACGCACGGGGTGGATCGTACGAGGTGAGGAGCGGTGACGTTCAGACATCAAGCCTCCTGAACGGCATCCGCCCCTCAACCGCCCCCGCCACCTGGGGGTTCGACAGCGAGGACAACTGGGGCACGGCATACACACCTACCCGGAGCTGGACGGTCCCATCAGAGCAGGGCTCGTACGCCCGCTTCTACGAGGAACTGGGCGCGAGCGTGCGTCGCGGCACCGGTTCGCCGGTTCCGATTGCCGAGGCCCTGCACACCCTTGAGGTTCTTGACGCGGCGCGAACAAGTGCCACCGAGGGGATCACCGTCACCCTCTCGTAGCCGGAACCAGACTCTGATCCGGGACCACAGCCGGAGCCGGAGTTGGTCCACAGCCGAGCCCGTCCCCCTAGACCGGGACGGGCGCGGTTGTCCCCCGCACAACCAGACGCGGCTCCAGATGAAGAGAGCGGGCCGGACGATCCGGTGATTCCATCCGGAGCAGAATGGCTCGCGCGGCCTCAACCCCCTGATCAAAGCTGCGGTCGTCAACGGTGGTCAGCGGGAGCAGCCGGGATGACGCCAGGGTGGAGTCGTCATAGCCGGTGACGGACACGTCCTCCGGCACCCGCCTGCCCCGTTCCCGAAGCGCGACAACAGCGCCCGTTGCCATGAGGTCGTTGGCGGCGACAATCGCGGTGACCCCAGGGTGCGCATCAACCAGCCGGAGGGTGAGGTCATAGCCCGCCTGCTCATCCGTCACCGTCCCGGTGAGCACTCTGGCTCCGGGTCCGGCCAGTGTCTCGTAGGCCAGTCGTCGCGCGGTGGCCACACCGCCGGGGCCGCTCAGATGCGCCATCTCCGTGTGGCCGAGAGCGCTCAGATGATCGCGCACCAGGCCGATCCCGTGCACCGCGTCATCGGAGACACGGTCCACCTCTCCCAGACCGTCCTCACGCGAGCCCACAACCGCGAGCGCCGTGCCAGCACGCAGCGCCGGTGATGACCCAAATTCACCGGCAAGAACAAGACCGTCAACCGGAGCACTGAGAAAACCGTCGATGGGATTGAGTCCCAGGTGCGCGTTGAGTTCAGCGTCGGCCACCGAAATGTGGAACCCCTCACCGTCAAGGACCGAGCGCATGCCGCGCAGCACGTCCACAAACCAGAGGTTGGTGAAGTCATCGATGGCCACACCAATGTTTTTGCTTCGGTTCCCGGCGAGCGCGCTGGCGGCCTTGCTTGGCCGGTAGTCAAGCTCAGCAATCGCCTCCGTGACCGCGTCCCTCCTGGCCTGGCTGACCCGGTGGGGCTCACGGAGGACAAGCGAAACCAGCGATTTTGAGACACCGGCCCGCTGGGCGACGTCGTAAATCGTGGCGCGGGCCTGGCGGTTCTGGGTCACCACAAAAAACTCCTTTGACAGGACATATGACCCACGATAGCATCGTCGTCGCGCACAATTGTAGCGCTCCAAAAAGGCAACGGAGCCGAGGTGGCCCCGTTCTGACGCAAAGGACCAACGCAGTGACCACACCCCTCGGCATCGCCGTCATCGGAGCGGGAATGGCCGGACGCGCCCACGCGGCGGCGTACCGCGTCGCCCCCACCCTCTACTCCCCCACCCTTCCGCCCGTCCGCCTGGTGTCCCCCGCCCACACCAACGCCGAGTTTGGTGCCCTCGCCGCCCAGCGCTTCGGCTACGAACGCCACGACACCAGCTGGCAGGCCATCGCCGAGGCAGACGACATCCAGGTTGTCAGTGTTGTCATTGCCAACAGCCTGCACAGGGAAGCGGTTGAGGGCCTCCTGGCCGCAGGCAAGCACGTGCTCTGCGAGAAGCCACTCAGCGACACCCTCGCCGACGCACGGGCCATGGTCACCGCAGCCAACAACGCCAGCGGAATTGCCCGAGTTGGCTTCACCTACCTGCGCACACCGGGAATCGCCCTGCTCCGTCAGCTCATCACCGACGGAACGCTCGGTGCGCTCAGACACATCAGCGGACGCTACTGGACCGACTACGCGGTCTCCGCCGACGCCCCGATCAGCTGGCGATACCAGGGCCCCCTCGGCAGCGGAGCGCTGGCAGACGTGGGATCCCACCTGGCCTACGTCGCCGAGTTCCTTGCCGGGCCAACCGTTGCCGTCAGCGGCGGGCGGTTCACCACCGCCGTGACCGAGCGCCCCGTGCCGCTTGGCGCCGTCTTTGGTCACGACCATGCCGCTGTCAGTGACGAACTCTCCCCCGTCACCAACGACGACTACGCCGCCTACTCCGCTGAGTTCGCCGGTGGCGCATCCGGAGGATTCGAGGTATCGCGCATCGCCCCCGGTCACGCCAACAGCCTCATCATTGAGATCTTCTGCGAGCGCGGATCAGCCATCTACGACCAGCGCCGCCCCGCGGAAATCCAGCTCTGCCTCACCGGCGACGACCACCTCACGGCCGGGTACCGCCGGGTCACGCTTGGCCCGCAGCACCCCTACATTGCCGGCGGCCTCGCCATGGACGCGCCAAGCGTCGGCTTTGGCCAGAACGACGCCTTTGCCTACCAGGCCCGCGCCTTCCTTGACGAGGTCGCGGGAGTACCCGCCGACCAGGCACTCCCGCCGTGCGCTCGGATGGAGGACGGCCTGCACAACATGTCCATCCTGGCCGCCGTCACCGAGTCGGCCGCCAGCGACGGCCGCAGCGTCACCCTGACCACCAGCCCCACCGCCTGACACGAACGGACAGAACAATGAAGTTTGGTACCTACACCGCCATCCTGCACGACCGGCCCCTGCGCGACGCACTCCGCGTCCTTGCCGAGCTGGGCCTCGACGCCGCCGAGATTAACGCCGGAGGTTTCCTCCCCCCAGTCCACATCCCCGTCGACGACATCCTGACCTCACGCCAGGCGGCGGACGACTACCTCGGCATTTTTGCTGACGAGGGAATCACACTGGCCGGACTCAACGCCAATGGGAACCCGCTCCACCCGAATCCGGCCATCGGTCCAGCCCACGCCGACGACCTCAAGCGGGCCATCCGGGTGGCCGGGGCACTCGGGCAGACCAGAGTGGTCACCATGTCCGGACTGCCCGGCGGCGAACCGGGGGCAACCGTCCCCAACTGGATCGTCAACGCCTGGAGCACCGGTTCCCTTGACATCCTCGACTACCAGTGGGATCAGGTTGCCGTGCCGTTCTGGCGTGAGATCAACGCTCTGGCCGCCGACCACGGCGTGACCGTTGCCATTGAGATGCACCCGCAGAACCTGGTGTTTAACCCGCCAACGCTCAAGCGACTGGTGGAGCGGATCGACGCCACCCATGTGGGCGCCGAGATGGACCCGTCCCACCTGTTCTGGCAGGGCATGGACCCGATCGCCGCGATCGAGTACCTGGGACCGCTTGTGGTTCATGCCGCGGCCAAGGACGTCAGAATCAACCCCAACGCCGCCATCTACGGCGTGCTTGATGAGCGGTTCCGACGGAGGGGCCCGGAAGAAGAACGCACCAGCCTGGGCGGCGACGAGTGGGTGGCCGAGTGGCCGGTCGACTCGGCCTGGGATTTTGTTGCCCTGGGGCGCGGGCACGGTGTTGAGTTTTGGACAGGGTTCCTGGCCGCGTTGCAGGCGGTCGACCCGGACATGGCCGTGCACATCGAACACGAGGATGTGTCGCTCGGTCGGGTGGAGGGCCTGCGCGAGGCCGCGGGTGTTCTGCTGGCGGCGCGCGACGGCTTGTCACCTCAGGCCTAAGGGCGGAACCGACACGACCGGGGCAGTGGGCTGGCGATGAGGGAACACCG
>JBQELM010000264.1:0-3792 GCA_052103915.1 Mycetocola sp.
CGCGGCGCCGCCGGCGGGCGTGCCGCCCCGGTCGCGCCGTGAGCCGCCCCCGGCCGGGGTGGTCCCCGCCGCGGACGAGCAGGGTCTTACCGCGCGCGAGCGCCGAGGTCGGCGACTCACACAGGCCCACACCGCGAGTGAGGCGACCAGGAACACGGTGGCCAGGATGGCCCAGCCAATGGCCCCGTGTTCGATGGCGGTCCCGGTGACAAGAAGCGGCGCGCACATGGCACCAAGTGCTGTTCCCATACCGAACACGCCCTGGTAAGCGCCAAGCGACTGCGGGTTGGCCAGCTCAAAACTCAGGTGCCATTCGGCCGCTGAGGACAGGATCTCGGCAATCGAGTACAGCACGGCCGTGCCGAGGAGGATCGCGCAGGCGGCCGTCGCGCTCAGCTGACCGCTCAGCGCCCAGAGCCCGCAGCTGAGCGCAAAGAGGATTCCGGCGAATCGCATGGTTCTGCCCGCGTTCGCAGTTGAGGTCACCACACGGGACAGCCGAATCTGGAGGGCAACAACCAGCACGGTGTTGACCAGAAGTTGCGCGGAGACCAACACGTCGGGGGCGGACGTTTTGAGTGCGATCCAGAGCGGAAGCCCCACCTCAAACATGCCAAAATGCATGGCGATGATTCCGCAGAACAGCGTGACTGCAAGGTAGCGCCTGTTCCGGAATGGGTTGGTCTCGCCGTGGGCGGGTGTGTGCTCTGCGCTGGTTGCGGTTGTGGCGTGAGCATCCGGACCTGTTGTGACTGAGGTGACGGCGGGTGCGAGACGGCTCGCGTCCACCCGTGAACGATCGAGTGGCCGCAGAAGCAGGGCAGAAACCAGGTAGAGACACCCCGAGAGGGCAAGCGCCGTGCGATAGGCGCCGGGGGTCCCGATGGCGAGTGGGATCGCCGCAATTGCCGCACCCGTTGCAATACCCGCGTTTGTGGTTGTGCGCAGCAGGGCGCGGATGCGCACCCGCTCCGTTCCGGCAAAGGCTCGACCGATCATCGAGGACCGGACGGCGCCCGCCGCCTGATGTGACGCCGTCGCGGTTGCCGCAACAACCGTGAGTGACACGACATCGGACACCAGCAGATAGCTCACGAGTGCGCTGCCCTGAATGAGATGCAGGGCAATGAGTACGGACCTGGCGCTGAGCCTGTCGGCAAGGTAACCGCCAACAAAGGACGCTGCCACTCCCGCCGCTCCCGCGATCGTGAGAGCGATCCCGACCGTGAGCGCTGACAGCCCAACGATCTGACTGAGGTAGAGGGCGGTGAGGGCAAAAAAGGTGCCGCGGCCGACGGTGTCGCACGCGGTTGTGATGGTCAGTCGCCGAAGTGTTGAGTCGCGTGCCAGGAGCTGGCGGAGGGGCACGGGGGTCTCGCGGATCGGGATACTCGCAGTGGGGGGATGTGTGGGCACTCGTCAAGTGAAGCTGGCCAGGAGATGGGGGAAAATAGATGTAGCGTATTGCTTCATGCTGACCTATTCGTTTGACGCCGCCTCCCTCTCGGCCGTGCGATTTGGTGTCTCTCCCCTGAGCGAGATGGGGCTCGCGCTTCGAGCGTTCAGGGCGCCAGAACGATATCCGCTGCAGCGGGGATGGCTCGACCGGATCTCTCATGTTCGGCCAGCGCTTGATGAGGAGATCCTCCGCGCACTTGTGGACGATCGCCGTTGGGTTGCTGACTTTGTCACCCCGCGCCCGACCGCACCGATGGGTGACATCCACCGGGAACTCGCGACGCTCAGAACTATCGGATCCGAGCAGATGCGCCACGATCTGCGCGCCGTCCACGGTGCTGTTCCTCCCGTGTTCGAGGGACCATATGACCAGGTGATGGACCGTCTCATCGCCGCCCTTGAGCAGATGTGGCTGCTGTGTTTTGCTCCGCACTGGGCACGCATGCGCTCGGTTCTTGAGGCGGACATTGCGCACCGCGGGCGCGCGATCGCCAGGGAGGGAATCATGAGCATGCTTGGCGGGCTCTCCCCCGCCATCACCTGGTCTGGTCAGCACCTGGACATCAGGCTCAACTCGGCGTTCAACGGCCAGCATGTTGTGGGCCCGGCGGGGGTCACACTTGCGCCATCCGTCTTTGTGATCAACGTCTCAACCATGATTGATCTGACTCGCCAGCCAACCCTGATCTATCCCGCGCGAGGACAGGGCGCCATGTGGTCGCCCCGTGCCGTCCCCGGGCGCGAAGAGATGAGCGCTCTCATCGGGCAGACGCGAACGCGGCTCCTCCACGAGCTCGGTGAGCCAGCGTCGTCAACCGAGCTTGCCTTCAGGACCGGGGTCAGCGCCTCGGCGATCAATCAGCATCTGCGAGCGATGTACGCCTCCGGACTCCTGACGAGGACCAGATACGGCAGGAGCGTGCTCTACTACCGGAGTGAAATCGGTGACGCGCTCCTTGGCGGACGCGAAACCGTCGACTGACAGCGCTCATCACCACGCATCGGACTGTTGTATGTGACGAACTAAGACGCTGAGCGCAAAAATTTCCTGACTACCGTCCACCACCCTGTGTGAGAGGGGGTGTGCACCGCCGCCCGGGATCACACCACGGGCACAGTGGGCAGCTGGCGCTAGAACGGGAGCAGCGGGTCAACACCGACGGCAACAAACAGCAGGGTCAGATAGCTGATTGAGCCGTGGAACACGCGCATCGGGGAGACGTGGTCCTCACGAATTGCACGGTTGTACAGGCGGTGTGTTTCGTAAATGAACCAACCACCGGCGACCAGAGCCACGCTGCTGTAGACGATGCCCATTCCGCCAACCGGAATCAGAAGCAGCGAGCAGGCAACGGTCGCCCAGGTGTACAGAATCACCTGAAGGCCAACCTGCGCCCGGCCCCGAACAACAGCAAGCATGGGAACACCGGCCGCCCGGTAGTCGGCGCGGTACTTCATCGACAGCGGCCAGTAGTGCGGAGGTGTCCACAGGAACACGACGGCGAACAGGATGAACGCCTCCCAGCTGAGGGAACCCGTCACCGCGGCCCAGCCGATAACAACGGGGAAACAGCCCGCGATTCCGCCCCACACGATGTTCTGCTCGGTGCGGCGCTTCAAGATCAGTGTGTAGATGACGACGTAGAAGAAGATTGCCATCACGGACAGAGCAGCGGCCATCAGCGTGGTCGTTGCGGCCAGCCAGACCGTTGAAAGAACGGCAAGTGTCCAGGAGAAAATCAGTGCCTCGCGCGGGCTGAGCACGCCCGTCACAAGCGGACGGTTTTTGGTCCTTCCCATGATTCGGTCGATGTCGCGATCGAAGTAGCAGTTAAACGCGGCTGCTGAACCGGCGCTCATCGCACCACCAACAACGGCGGCAAGAACAAGGCCGAGCGGCGGCATGCCACCCTGAGCCAGGATCATGACCGGGATCGTTGTCACCAGGAGCAGCTCCATCACCCGGGGTTTGGTGAGAGCAATATAGCCACGAACTTTGTCGCCAAAAGTGTAGCTGTGCGTGCTGGTGACCGAATCGATCGTGCTGTCCATGACTCCTCTTAATGCGGCTGCGGGCCCGGCCGCAGCGCGAAACGCTCCGAGACAAGTGTACGCGAGGAAAAGCTGAGAAAGAACGAGTCGCACCGCGGCTCGCCGGAACGTTTTGCGCCTCGTTCGCGTTGTTACCTATGGCTATGCTTGGTTGCGTGCTTGGAAGACCGATGGCTGACGCCTGGTCCTCTGCGATGATGCCGGGAGATGCCTCCGCGGCACCGCCCGGCACCGCACATAATCCGAGCGGAAAACACGCGGACGATTCCGCCTGCGCAAATG
>JBQELM010000265.1:0-3768 GCA_052103915.1 Mycetocola sp.
CAACCGCAAAACGCTCCCGGGCCTCCTCCGGCTTCAGGTAGTCGTCGTGTTCGGGAACAATCGCCACGAGCGGACGCGGATCATCGGCCCACGCAGCCAGCTCCGCCTGGCTTGTCCTGTGCAGCGGCGGCGACAGCAGGATCGCGCCAACCACGGGATAGGGCAAGCCGTGCTTGAGCGCAACTTCCGTTCCAAACGACCACCCGAGCAGCCACGGATTGGGAAGCTGACGCTCGGCAACAAAGTCCATCGCGGCTTTCAGATCATATTTTTCGTCAATGCCGTCACCAAATGCACCGTCGCTCGTGCCACGGGGAGACGCCGTTCCGCGCGTGTTGAACCTCAGAACCGCCAAGCCGGCCAGCGCGGGCAGTCGAGCCGCGGCCTTTCGAATCACATGCGAGTCCATGAACCCGCCGGCGGTCGGAAGCGGATGGAGGGTGACAAGCGTTGCGACCGGCTCACGGTCGATCGGCAACGCCAGCTCTCCCACCAGGGTCAGGCCATCATCGGTGTGAAGAGTGATCTCCTCACGGAGGGCGGGCAGAACGATCCCGGAACGAATCTCTGTACTCACATCAGGGTCCTTCCCGTCGTTGGGCACGACAGACAGCGAGGGGTTTGTGCAGGCTAGGCGATCCGCCAGCAGTGATCATGCCAGTGCCGACGCGACTCAAGGTCATATCGATCACCGAGCACGCCGTCGGCGCGCCAGACAGCCAGGTGCGCCACACCGGGCGCAATCATCGTCTGGCACCCGGGACACCGGTAGCTCTTTACCGCCCGCGCCGCAGAGATTGGCTGAACGGTCCATTCAAGACCTCGACGCGACTCGGACCGACGCCAGGACGCCTGCATGTTCTCCAACCGAGAATCACTGTCGTCGCTGGGTCTCCGCCTGTGGCGTCTAGGCATGAGGGCTCGTGTCCTGAACGGAAAACAACGGGACCAACGGCTTAGCCGCTAGTACCAGCCACGAGATTCGGACGATCCCCATGCAGCGCACGGGCTGCCGTAACGGTCTTGAATGTAACCGAGACCCCAGGTGATCTGGGTTGCGGGGTTAGTTGCCCAGTCCGCGCCGGCTGTTGCCATCTTTGATCCAGGCAACGACTGCGGGATTCCGTATGCACCACTACTGGCGTTGTGCGCGGAGACATTCCATCCCGACTCACGGTTCCACAGCGACACGAGGCAGGAGAACTCAGAGTCACTCCAGCCACGAGCAACAACCATGTCGTAGGCAATGCCCTGAGCAGTACCGGGGTCAGGTGCTGCGACGGCTGGAGCGGAGGGCACCGCAGGCTCAGCGGTGCTTTCCGCGGTACCTGCCTCCTCTGAGGTGGCCTCTTCAGCTGCAGCCGTTTCTTCTGGCTCCGGTTCTGGTTCCGGCTCAGGCGCCGCGATCAGCTCGTAGTCATCACGGCTGAACGTGGTCTCGTATTCGCCAGCAATGCGCAAACTCTGAGCATCATCGGTTCGCATCTGGGGAGCCGCGTAATAGGGCGACGCCACCGCAACAGAGGTTGGATCAACAACGGTTGCCAGAACAAAACCGAACGACGCCGCAAAAGCAAGCGCGCTCATGGACGTCCGCTTCACGGCGGGCGACACACGCTGCCGCGGTCGGGAAGCGGGCGCAGGGGTCGGGTTCACTGCCAGATGTCTACTCACGATAGTGCGAGTGTAACGAAATGGTTTCAACAAAACCAGGAGCGACACACACTGATCAGCGAACCGCCAGCATCACAGCGACAACCTCGTCGAGCACGGAGTCGACCTCCGACTCTCGATAGCCACCCCGTTTTGACCTGAACCCTGCCGTCCGCACGTCGGCGACGGTCAGGCTTCGCTGGCCCTGGAAGTACTCGGACACCTGCGACGCAAACGCGTCAACGTCCGCAGGTAGGTAGCCCTGGGTCAGGAAAGCAGCGCGAGAAAAACGCTCACCCTCCGGCTGCGCCAAACGGTCAAGCAATTCCTGAGCAGTCCCCCGAGCCGTGGCCATCCACTCGTCAAAACCAATCTTTGCCTGCTCCCCCTCACGCTCACGCAGGGCAAAGGCATCCTCCAGCCGCTCAAGCGCAGCGTCAACGTGTGGCACCGAGTAGCCCCGGCGCTTCAGCCGGAAGGCCGTGGTTCGAATGTCAGCAGCCTCAAGGGCCACTCGATCATCCGCGCCGTCAAAGGCAATCCGAGCCGTCGCAAGGAACCGATCAACCTCGTCAACGCTGTACCCACGGGTACCTCGACTCGACATCGGGAAATTGGGGGTCATGACCTGGGGGTCCTTTCCAAAAGCAGCACCACGATCACAGCTGGGTACTGACGATAAACACCGCAAACGCCATTGGTGCTGACGGAAGCATCGAGTCAAGTCGATCGAGGATCCCACCGTGGCCAGGGAACCACGAGCTCATGTCCTTGATGCCCAGGTCTCGCTTGATCAGGGACTCCCCCAGGTCACCCATCGTTGCTGTCAGAAGCAGCAACGCCCCAAAAACAACCCCAACAATCCAGCTCTGATCAAGCATGAATACAGCAAGAAGGATTCCCGCGATCTGGGATGCCAGTGCAGCACCGGCAAAACCTTCCCAGGTCTTTTTGGGGCTGATCCTCGGCGCCATGGGGTGACGACCGAACATCACACCGGCGGCATAGGCGCCGGTATCAACACTGATCACCAGAATGATGAAGGCAAGAACCCACCACTGCCCACCCTCCTGGGCGAGCAGAGTCATTGCGATACTCGCCAGGAATGCGACGTACACAACAACAAGAACCGTTGCGGTGATGTCGGTCGGTCGCACCGCGCCACGGTCCTCAGACACTCGTGCCGCAACAACGCGCCACAGCACAAGAACCAGCAGAACAGCGATGAGCGTCGCCCAGCGCCAGGGCGGGGCAAGGAAGTACCCGCTCACCATCACCACCGCCGTACCCACAGCGACGGGAATGATGTCGACCCGGCGACCCGAGACCCTGAACGCGTTAGCCAGCTCAATCGCGGCAGCCGTCACGAGGGCGACGGCAGCAACAAGGAAAATCTCCTTGATAAAAATCAAGCTGAACAGGACAGCAGCGCCCACAAGGAGCCCGATACCAATGGCAGCAATCAGGTTGCGGCCGGCTTTCGCCTCGATCCGCTCATTCACCTCATCAAGGTGCTGACGGGTCGCCTGAACCTGACGTTCAATGTCCTCGCGGGTTGAGTTGAAATGAGCTCGGAGCTCCGCTGAGCGGTTACGCTCCCTGGATGAGGTGTCCTCGTCCCTGTGGCTTTTCACCACCGCTCACCGTCCCTCCACCGCGACATGACCATTACCTACAGACCCGAGAGGTCACACCTCAAGAAGCTCGGCTTCTTTGCGCTTGAGGGCATCATCAATGGCATCAATGAACTTCTTGGTCAGAGCCTCAAGTTCCTTCTCCGCACGAGCAACCTCGTCGTCGCCGACCTCGGTTTTCAGCGCTTCGAGGTCGTCCTTGCCCTTACGACGAAGGTTGCGGATGACAACGCGTGCGTCCTCAGCCTTGGCCTTCACCATCTTGACGTACTCACGACGACGCTCCTCCGTGAGCTCCGGCATTGTTGCGCGAATCACGTTTCCGTCGTTTGACGGGTTAACACCCAGGTTGGGCGAGTCACGGATGGCCTGCTCAATGTCGCGCAGCGCCGCCTTGTCGTAGGGGGAAATCACGATGGTGCGTGCTTCCTGGTTCTGCAGTGCCGCCAGCTGAGCCAGCGGAGTCGGCGTGCCGTCGTAG
>JBQELM010000266.1:0-3748 GCA_052103915.1 Mycetocola sp.
AGCCAGGAGTTCCTTGCGCTGTATATCGAGGCAGCCCTGGTGTACTGGGTGATCTGCCTGATCCTTTCCGCGATCCAATCGCGGCTAGAAACACGTCTGGAGCGTTACGTTGCATAGGCAGAAACCCCTCATCCACATCACAGACCTCCACCTCTCGTATGGAACGAGCGAGGTACTATCTGGCATTTCGTTGACTGTTCACGCCGGAGAGGTTCTTGTCCTGCTCGGCGCATCAGGCTCAGGCAAAACGACACTGCTCCGGTCGCTGAGTGGTTTGGAGTGGGCGTCGTCCGGCACGATCCGCATTGATGACCAGCTGGTGGACGCCTCGCTCACCAAGGAAAGGCACGGCCGGGATGCACTCCGCTCTCGCACCGCCATGGTTTTCCAGCAGCACAACCTCTTCCCCCACCGCAGCGTCAAGGGCAACGTCACAGAGGGACCGATCAGTGTGCAGCGCCGGTCGCGGGGCGAGGCGGAAGCGGAGGCTCAGCAGCTGCTCGAGCGCGTTGGGCTTGGCGAGAAGGCGGATGCGTTCCCGCACCAGCTCTCCGGTGGGCAGCAACAGCGAGTCGGTATTGTTCGGGCGCTTGCCCTCCACCCCCAGGTGCTGCTCTTTGATGAACCAACCTCCTCTCTTGACCCTGAACTCGTCGGTGAGGTGCTCGGTGTCATGTCGGAGCTGGCGGCGGAGGGGTGGACCATGATCGTCGTGACCCATGAACTCGGTTTTGCTCGCGCAGTGGCGGATACGGTCGCGTTCCTTGACGACGGCCTGATCACTGAACACGCTCCATCGGCAGAGTTTTTTGCGAATCCCCGCACTGTTCGCGCACGTCGCTTCCTCGCTCAACTCAACGGAAACCGCGGCTAAAAACTCGTATTCGGTTTACTTGGATCACAAATTTGCATGATCCGCAGGCAAAACTCAGATTTCATATCACCAGCGAGTTAGGCTGGGGGCATGAATCCAACGTCGACCGTTTCAGACAACACCGCGCCTCTCCGCCAGATCGGAGCCCTCATCCGCTCTACGCGACAGTCACGACAACTGACCCAGGCGCAGTTGGCTGAACGTGTTGGAACCAGCCAGAGCGCGATCAACCGGATCGAGCAGGGCGGGCAGAACCTCGGCCTTGATCTCCTGACACGCATCGGCTCAGCACTCGAAAGCGACATCGTCACCGTCGGCGACCACAAGCGCGCCTCCCACATTCGAGTGCACGGCGGGCGCCAGCTGTCCGGGAGCATCGAGGTCAGGTCGAGCAAGAACGCCGCAGTTGCCCTGCTCTGCGCCTCGCTCCTCAACCGCGGCCGAACCACCCTTCACGGTATTGCGCGCATTGTTGAGGTCGACCGCATCATTGATGTGCTGAGGAGCCTTGACGTGCAGGTCGACTGGTCGGAGGACGGCGCAGACGTCACCATCCAGGTACCGGAGGTGCTCAACTTTGACCACCTGGACGAGGCGGCGGGGCGACGCACACGCAGTGTGCTGATGTTCCTTGGACCGCTGCTCGGACAGAACAAGCAGTTCGCTCTCCCCTACGCCGGCGGCTGCGACCTGGGAACCCGAACGGTTGAGCCACACCTGATCGCGCTTCGTCCCTTCGGGCTTGACGTTGAGGCCACAACCGGCTGGTATCAGGCAACGGTGGCGGAAGACACCGGGGCCGAGCTCAACGTTGTCCTCACCGAGCGCGGGGACACGGTGACAGAAAACGCCATCATGGCTGCCGCTGCACGGACGGGTGTCACGACCATCCGTAATGCCAGCCCCAACTACATGGTGCAGGACCTCTGTTTCTACCTCGAAAAGCTCGGCGTAGCCATCGAGGGCATCGGGAGCACCACCCTGCGCATTACCGGCCACGGCCCGCTCAACACCGACGTGGACTACTGGCCAAGTGAAGACCCGATCGAGGCGATGAGCCTGCTGACCGCCGGCATCGTGACCAACTCTGAGATCACCGTGACACGTGTTCCCATCGAATTCATGGAGATCGAGCTGGCCACGCTCTCCGAGATGGGCCTGCGCTCAGAGCGCACAGCCGAATACGCTGCGGAGAACGGCCGGACCCGACTGGTTGACGTCACCGTTTTCCCCTCGGAGCTGCGTGCCCCCATCGACAAAATTCACCCCATGCCCTTCCCCGGCCTGAACATCGACAATCTGCCGTTCTTCACCGTGATTGCGGCGACAGCGTCCGGGAATACTCTGATCCATGACTGGGTCTACGAGGGCCGCTCCATCCATCTGACGGATCTGACGAGGCTCGGCGCCTCCGTTCGTCTCCGCGATCCGCACCGACTGGACGTCGAGGGCCCAACCCGCTGGTCCGGAGCTGAGGTCAACTGCCCGCCTGCCCTGCGTCCCGCCGTCGCGATCCTCCTGGCCATGCTGGCGGCCAAGGGAACAAGCGTGCTCAGGAACGTTGACATCATCGCCAGAGGGTACGAGCAGTTGCAGGAGCGACTGATCTCGCTCGGCGCAGACATCGAGACGTTCCGCGACTAAGTTCGCTGAATCTAACGGGTGCACTCCGATCGGAGTGCACCCGTTTCGTATGCTTGCCCCATGGCAACAGTTGTGGCTTTTCGTGATGGTCGTGCTGACGCCCAGCGCTACGGTGTCTCCGACCTCCCGCCCCTGATCAGTGATCCGAGCAGCCCCGTGATCTGGGTTGATACGGCAGACCGCGAGGATCCTGACCTCGTTGAGGTGGCGGCAGCGCTTGGCCTCCACCCGCTCGCGGTCACACGAGCCAGGACAGGCCGGCTGAGGCCCGGATTTGACCGCTTCGACGGACACACCGTTGTCACGATGATGATGCCGGCGGGCGAGCCCCGCACTCACATCCCGCCCCCCGACGCCTCCGCGTCGGAAGACCGCGACCCCACTCGACCCAGCATTCTCCCGGTTCACCAGCCGCAGAGCTCACACAAGAGGCAACACCACAAGGCCGTCCTGGTCGCCATGGTCACACCCACGGCTCTGCTGACGATTCGTCCACACAACAGCTGGAAGAGTGAGCCACTCACGCAGCGCTGGAACGCCCATCCTGAACTTGTTGCCCTTGGGCCGGTTGCGCTGCTGTGGGCGGCTCTAGACGTCGCCACAGAGAACCACATTGACGCCATCACCGCGCTGGATCAACGACTGGAACGCCTGGAGTCGTCGGTCTTTGCCAGCAACCCTGACACGGCGGCCGTTCAACACGATGCCTACCAGCTCTACAAGGCGCTCACCGGCGTCCGGCACATCGCCGTTCCGCTGAGGGAGGCCAGTTCAGAGCTCCTCAGAGATCCGTCCACACCCGCCCCCACAGGACTTATTCCGTACCTTCAGGATGTTCGTGAACATGCACAGCGCGTGGTCGAGTGGAGCGATTCGCTCAGGGAACTGATTAACACCATCATCGACACCAACATGACCGCGCAGAGCAACCGCATGAACCTCATCATGAAGAAGGTCACGAGCTGGGCCGCTGTCATTGCCGTCCCCACTCTGGTGACGGGCGTTTTTGGTATGAACGTTCCGTTGCCGTGGCAAACATCTCCGTGGGCCACCGTTGGCGCCCTGGTTCTGATGGGCGCCACGTCCCTTGTGCTCTACGTTCAGTTCAAACGGAAGGACTGGTTGTAGCCAGGACAAAACAAAACCCCCGGAATGCTCCGGGGGTTTATCCGTGGGCGATACTGGGATCGAACCAGTGACCTCTTCCGTGTCAGGGAAGCGCGCTACCGC
>JBQELM010000267.1:0-3720 GCA_052103915.1 Mycetocola sp.
GCCCACGGGCGCGCGGCGGCGAGCGCATCGGTTTCCGATGACGCGGCGGCACGGGGCGGGACAGGGCGGGACGGGGCGGACGCGGACGGCGCGGACGCGGACGGGGCGGACGCGGACTGCTCAGACATGACGACGGATCTCCCTCACGATCGTGACAACGAGGTAGGCGCCACCGAGTGACACCGTGACAACACCGGCAGGAAGAGCCACCGGCAGAACATGCTGGGCGACCAGATCAGAGACCAGGATCAGTGCCCCGCCGTAGATCCCTGAGAGCCACAGCGAAAGCGACGGCGTCCCCGCCACCCGGCGGGCGATCTGCGGTGCGGCCAGGGCGACAAAGGCAATCGGCCCGATCACGGCGGTCGACAGCGACACCAGGCCAACCGCCATCGCGAGGGTGACCGCGCGCACCCGGGTGGGGCGCACGCCCGTCGCCGATGCCGCATCGTCGCCCAGTTCCAGCTGCCGCATGGGCCTGGCGAACAGCCACAGCACCAGAAGCAGCGGCACAGCGCAGGCGACCGCCCCGGCGAGCGGCCCGGCCGTCACCCCGTTCAGGCTGCCCGCACCCCACGCGGAGGCAAAGAGTGCCGTCTCCAACTCGATCTGGAGCAGCAGCCAGGTGTTGATCGACGCCAGCACCGCAGAGACACCAATCCCCACAATGATGAGCCTGAACCCCTGCACCCCTCCCCGCGATGCCAGCAGCCAGATCACCGCTGCGGCCGCAATACCGCCGATCAGCGCTCCAGCGGTTCTCAGCGGCCATCCCCCGTCGGCCGCCAGAACAAGAACAAGAAGCATCCCGGTGAAGGCACCGTTGGACAGGCCAAGCACGTCGGGGCTCGCCAGCGGGTTGTGGGTGACCGTCTGGAACACCGCACCGGCCACACCGAGCAGCGCTCCAAGCAGCACCGCGGCGAGCGCACGCGGCAGCCGCCACTCCAGCACAACGGTGGTGTCCAGCTCAGGGCCGTGACCGGTGAGCGCCGCCAGCACGGCTCTGCCGTCCAGCTCGTAGCTTCCACTCATCAGCGAAACCACGATCAGGGTAATGATGACGGCGAGCGCCACCGCGCCGACAGCCGTGCTTCGCGCGCGCGGGCGGCCGTGCCTCGTCACCGTCACAGCCCTGC
This sequence comes from Mycetocola sp., assembly GCA_052103915.1. GTDB lineage: Bacteria > Actinomycetota > Actinomycetes > Actinomycetales > Microbacteriaceae > Mycetocola_B. Next base: position 1,140 of record JBQELM010000267.1, read on the forward strand.
CGCCCGTCGCCGCCGCACAAGACCGATCAGGATGGGGGCACCCACGCAGGCGACAACAATTCCAACGGGGAGCTCGGCCGGGGCAATGATCACCCGGCCAAGAACATCGGCGAGGAGCAGAACGCTGGGGGCGAGCAGAGCGGACAGCCACACGATGACCCTCTGGTCCGTTCCGAACAGCCAGCGCACAACATGCGGGGCCATCAGGCCGAGGAATGAGATGGGACCGGCCAGCGCCGTCGCTGCCCCGGCCAGGACGGTGACAATCGCAATCACACCGATCCGGGTGCCGGCAACATTCGCTCCGTGCCCGCGCGCAACGTCCTCGCCGAGCGCAATGGAGTTGAGGGCAGGGGTCAGGCAGAGCCCCGCCACCACGGCAACCAGGATGAACGGGACAACGGGCACAAGAACGTCCAGCCCGCGCCCCAGCAGCGTTCCGGCGTTCCAGCCGCGCATCGAGTCGAAGGCGTCGGGGTTGGACAGCGTGAGACCCGTGGTGATTCCGGAGAACACCGCACCGAGCGCCACCCCGGCCAGGGTGAGCCTGACCGGGTCGGGGGCACCGCGGCCCGACGAGCCGATGCGGTACACCCCAACGGTGACGATCAGCGCCCCGGTGAAGGCAAGCCAGAGCATCGACGTGACACCGCTCAGACCAAAAACGGCGATCCCCACCGCAATGGCAAACGCGGCCCCCGCGTTCACGCCGAGGATGCCGGGGTCGGCCAGGGGGTTACGGGTGAACGCCTGGGTCAGGGCACCAGCCACGCCCAGCGCTGCGCCCGCGGCCAGACCGGTGATGGTCCGGGGAATCCTCAGCTCGGCGATGATGTATCTGGCCTCGGCGTCGCCTCCCCCGGACAGGACGGCAACAACCCGGTCGAGGCCAATCGGGTTGGCCCCCACACACAGCGACAGCACACACGCCGCGACGAGCACAACGATCAGGACCGCCGTGCCGATGAGGACACGGGCGACAACCCCGCCCCTCACCCCACGCGTCTGACCGGTGCCCCCGTCCGCACGGGAGGAACCGGACGCAGACCTGACACCGGCACCAGCACCGGCACCGGCACCGGCACCTACAGCCGAACTCACTTCTGAGCGGTCAGGTAGTCCTCGATGTCGTCAAGGACCTCCTGGCCACCCAGCGGGCCAACACCCGACACCCAGTAGCTGGTGTCAACGAGGGTCACGTCGGGGAAAAGCTCCGCGTTGTCGCGGATCGCCGCGGGGATGGTGCTGGTGTCGTCCACGTCCTCCGTGGTCACAAACACGTGGTCGGCGACGGCTGAGGCGATGTTCTCCGGCGACAGGTCAGCCTGGAGTCCGTCAGCCCAGTCCTGCTCGGGGATCGTGAAGCCAACACACTCCAGTGCTCCACCGGCAAACGACACCGGTCCGTACAGGTTGAGCGTTGTTTCGTCGCGCGGACGGATGAGCTGCGCGGTGTCACCGTCAACGGAGAACTCCGTCCGGATGGTGTCACACCGGTTGTTGTACTCGCTGAGCGCCGCCGTCACGGCGTCCTCGCGGTTCAGCGCATCACCGATGAGCGCGGCGTTGTCCTGCCACGGGTCGGCCTGCGTGCCCATGAACACCGTCGGCGCAACGGAGTCCAGCTGGTCGTACAGCGCCGAGTGCCGGGACTCCGTGCCCAGAATGAGGTCGGGTTTGAGCGCGGCAATCGCCTCAAGGTCGGGTTCGGCGACGGTGCCAACCGGCTCAACACCGTCAACCCCCAGGTAGGCGGGGATGCCGGAGACGTTGTTCGCCACGGCCGCACCTACGGGTGTGATTCCCGCGGCGACCGCAGTATCGAGCTGCAACGGCTCAAGGACAACAACGCGCTGCGGGGTCTCCGGGACCTCGCTTGAGCCACGGGCGTGCTCAACGGTTCGGGTACCCGCGTCGGCTGAACCGGCAGCGGCGGTGTCGGTGGCAGCGTCGGTTCCGGCACCACCGGAGGCGCAGCCGGTGAGGGCCAGAGCCAGGGCGGCCGCGGCTCCGACGAGGGCGTGAGTGCGGCGGGAGAGGAGAGCACTCCGGTGCGCAGGGAGGGCGCCGCGACGGGTGGGGAGGGTGCGGGCGAGGGTCATGGGGGCCTTTCGCGAGGGCACCGTCCCGGACGCAGCCGCCCCGTCGACCCAGTGGCCTCGGTGGAGCGGCGCACCGTCGGGTGCCAGGGGGTCGGCGGAGAACCGCCGGAACACGACCGATACGTGCTCGCGATAAGGCTACCCTCATTTACCCCCGTTTGGGGGTCGTCATTCGCTCCTGTCCTGTTCCGTGGTCGACGCCCGGAACAGGGCCGTCACCCGCCACTGCGACACCCCGAACGCTATGAGCCCCACAGCACACAGGCCGATCCAGAGTGACGACGCCCACAACGGCAGGCCGTACCCCCGTCCGCTGACACGCGCGGTGGGGTCACCCCCGGCGACGATCCAGCCGATCAGGAGCGCCACCAGCAGCAGCGCACCGATCGTCACGCACACGGTTCCTCTACGCAGGTGGCGACGGCGAATGGTCGCATCGCTGGGGGCGCCCACCGGTGCCGACCCGCTACCAGATCGTG
>JBQELM010000268.1:0-3715 GCA_052103915.1 Mycetocola sp.
CTCTCGAGGCGGCGTTGGCCTGCTGACGAACACCGGTCCGCTCGCGGGCAAGATGGAGGTCAGCGACTGTCACCCCACTCCGGAGCAGCCCTGGCTGGTTCAGCCCTTTGTTGACGGGCCCATGGTGTGCACGTACAGCACCATTGTGAATGGCAGGGTCACAGCGCACTGCACCTACCGTGCTCCGGAGCAGTGGGCCAACAGTACGGGGATCACCTTCCTTGCCGTCGACAGCACGGACACCCTCGCGTACACGCAGCAGATCGTTGACACGCTTGACCCGACGTTCACGGGGCAGCTGTCGTTTGACTTTGTGGACAACGACGGCCAGCTGTACGCGATCGAATGCAACCCTCGCCCGACCAACGGCGTCATCCTGCTGGGCGCGGAGGACCTCGGCAACGCACTCATTGGTGCGGTGGACAAGCCCGTTGTGGTTGAGCCGGGGGTGGAGCGCCAGGTCACCCTCGCTGTCATTGCTAACGCCTTCACCGAGCCGTTGAAGGGGCTGAGGGAGACACTGCGTAACGCCCTGCACGTCAAGGATGTTGGTGCGGGCTGGTCGGATGCACTCGCCATGATGTGGAGTCCCGCGACCCTGGTGCACGGGGCAAAAATGACGCACGGTGCGCGCAAGGAGATCCTTGCCGCGCTGGGTGATGACATCGTCTGGAACGGCGAGGCCATCGACGGCATGACGCCGGAAGACGCTGCCGCTCTCGAGAACATTCACGAGCAGAAGGTCTAGCCCCGGGGTCAGGAGCTCCTGGCGGTGAGTGCCTGCTCGATCCGACTGGTCACGCCAAGAACACGGGCAAAGCGGGATGCGATTCCCCGTCGCGGAAGCGCGTCAAGGCGTGAGGCGAGTCCTGGCAGCCGTTCCTGGGAGCCGCGGACGAGGTGCCGAACGGCGTTGAGGAAGGCGGCGGGATGGGTGTCGAGAGCACTGTGGCCGTTGATGATGCGGACCAGTGTCGCGTCGGGAATGGTGTCAGCCAGTCGGTCGGCGATGCGCGGTGGCGTGCGGATGTCGCGGCTTCCTGAGAGCAGGACGACGGGCCAGCTGAAACGGGTTACCTCGTTGTGCAGGTCGTAGGGCTCGCCGGCAAAGCCGGGGAAGCGGTTGGCGATGGGGGCGTAGGTGTGGGCTGGATCGAGTGGGTGGCCATCGGGAACGCCCCCGTATCCCAGTTCGCGGAAGCCAATGGTGCCGGCGATATCGAACTCGTAGTGGCCGGGGATGCGGGCAATGGACTCGTCCCTGCCGGCGTAGAGGGCCAGTGCCATCCAGGTGGGACTGAACCGGCGTCTGGTTCGCACGTTCACCACGGGGTCAAGCAGCGTCTCTCCGCCCAGCTCGTAGGCGGCGCGGACCACGTCGATGAGTTCCCTGTCCGATATCTGCTGCGCGGACAGTGCTCGCACCTGCCGGGCGCTGGGGGTGTCCGCGTCCCAGAGCAGCTCGCGCAGGTGTGCACGCTCGACCGCGACGTCGTCGGCGGATTGGAGGGCGGAGTCAAGCAGCATTCCCGCCACGCGGTCGGGATGGCGTGTGCCGAAGGCTGAGGCAAGGTAGCTGCCGTAGGAGGACCCCGCGATGTAGGCGCGGTCAACTCCTTCGTGGTCAAGGACGGCGGCGATGTCATCAACCACGTCCGTCACCCACATGGCCGATTGGGGGAGCCGGTGGCCGTTGCTGTCGAGACGGGAGTATCCAACGCCGCGGTGTTCGATCATGATCAGGTCGAGCCCGCCGGAGCTCGCTTGGCGTCTGAACCTCATGTAGGGGCGGATGGAGCCCAGCCCTGGGCCGCCGGGGATGACAACGGTCGGGGTTGAGCTGCGCGGGCCTGATCGGACGTAACTCAGCATGAATGCAGGCGAGTGGTCCGTTGCGGCGCGGTGTAGGCGCTGTCGCCGTTGTGGCGACCGGTGTGACGGGGGTGTCGCTGTGCTCACACCTTGAGGGTAACCCCGGCTGTGCTCGCTGTCGCGGTTTTTTGCTGTGAGTGGGTGGCGGCTGACGGAGGGCGGGCGGTGGGCACCGTGCTGCGTGCCTCGTGCTGGGAATGTGGCGAGGGGCTGTTCTGCGCTGCTGTTGTGTTTGGCCTCGGGAGGGGTATACGCTCGGATCAGGACAGTACCCCATGGGGGTATCAAATCGAAGGGCGTGACATGGCTGAAGTTGAGTACCAGATCACAGGAATGACCTGCGGACACTGCGAGATGTCGGTGAGGGAAGAGGTCGGCGAGGTTGCGGGTGTGAACGTTGTCTCCGTGAGTGCTGATACCGGTGTGCTTGTTGTTGAATCCGCTGCTGAGATCGATGACGCTCTGATTGTCGCCGCCGTTGACGAGGCCGGATACGCCGCGGTTCGACGCCCATGAACGCGGGTGGGCGACTCGCTGCCTTTGGCGGCGTGCTGCTGATTGCGTTTGGCGGGGCGTACGGAATCGCGGCCGCTGTGACCTCGGGAGCTCCCTCTGCGCCGGAGCAGCGGGATGAGGGGACCCACACCTCGGGTGGGGTTCACAGCCTGTCGGGACCCGGCGCGGATCCGAGTGCCGGCCGGTCCGTGTGGGTGGCTCTACCGGACGGTGCGCCGCGATGACCGCCCCGGCGTCTTCGGCTGCTGGGTCGGAGTTTGAGCTGGCCATTGGCGGTATGACGTGCGCGTCGTGTGCCAACCGGATCGAGCGTAAGCTCAACCGCCTTGACGGCGTCCAGGCCACGGTGAACTACGCGACAGAAAAGGCGCGCGTCACGGTTCCGGATGGCGTTGACCAGGCGATGATCATCGCTGAGGTCACCAAAACCGGTTACTCGGCGACGGTTCCGGAGCCACCGCGGCGTTCGTCCGGTGCTGACCCGGACGATGCCGATACCCCTGACCCCGAGCTGATCTCGCTCAGGCAGCGCCTGATCGGGTCGGTTGTTCTGACGGTTCCGGTCATCGCGATGGCGATGATCCCCGCGCTGCAGTTCACCTCCTGGCAGTGGGCATCCCTTGCCCTGGCCGCCCCGGTCATCGTGTGGGGTGCCTGGCCGTTCCACCGTGCCGCCTGGCTTAATCTGCGGCACGGCTCAGCGACCATGGACACGCTCATCTCGATGGGCACGGCCGCCGCGCTGCTGTGGTCGCTGTACGCGCTTTTCTTTGGTACAGCGGGCACGTCGGGGATGACCCATCCGTTTGAGCTCACCATTGGTCCCTCCGATGGGGCGGGCAACATCTACCTTGAGGTGGGTGCTGGCGTCACCATGTTCATTCTTGCTGGCCGCTACTTTGAAAAGCGGTCAAAGCGCCAGGCGGGTGCTGCGCTCCGAGCGCTCCTTGAGCTGGGCGCGAAGGACGTGGCGGTCGTGCGGGGCGGTCACGAGGTCACCATTCCCGCTGACGAACTGTCCGTTGATGACGAGTTCATTGTGCGCCCTGGAGAGAAGATTGCCACCGACGGCGTTGTGGTCTCCGGAACCTCTGCTGTTGATGCCTCGATGCTGACCGGCGAATCGGTCCCGGTTGAGGTGGCTGCGGGGGACAGGGTGACGGGCGCAACCGTCAATGTTGGTGGTCGAATTGTGGTCAGGGCGACACGGATTGGCGCCGATACTCAGCTCGCTCAGATGGCTCAGCTGGTTGAGGATGCCCAGACGGGCAAGGCCGAGGTTCAACGCCTGGCTGACCGGATTTCCGGGGTGTTTGTGCCCGTTGTG
>JBQELM010000269.1:0-3711 GCA_052103915.1 Mycetocola sp.
GTCCGTTCCGTCTGCGGCCGGTCAACGGCGTGACGGTAAATCGTTGCCGTGCTGGCGTTCATCCAGAGCCGCGGCGGACGCTCAGCGGAGAGCACAGCCTCACGGAGCTCACGGGTGGTGCTGACCCGTGAGTCCAGGATCGTGTCGCGTGAGGCGTCGGTGTACCGAGCATTCACGCTCTTTCCCGCCAGGTTGATAACGAGTTCCGCGCCTGAAATCACCTCGGCGATGGCGCGCGGATCCCCCCAGTGCGCGTCGACTTCTGGCCCCCGCCCGATGAGGGCAACCCGATAGCCGTCCTCGCGCAACGCAGCCGCGATGGCCTGACCCAAGAATCCAGATGCTCCCCAGATCACGGCGCGGGGGTCAGTCATGCGGACAAGACTAGCGGTCCCCCGCTCGCCTACTCACACCTCACCTGACACCCGAAACCACTTAGGGTAGCTTTGCCTGTGCGGGTTGTCCCCTGCTCCCCCGTTTCCACCACCCCACCCGACTTCCCCGTCACAGAGGAACGTATGCCAACTGCCGCGACCCCCGCGTCCGTGCCGGGTGCATCCGTGTCGGCTGCGACGGCCCCGCGTGGGCCACGTCCGGGACAGGCTGAGCACACGGGTCGCGGTCGGGTGCACAGCGGCTGGAGCCGAAGTGCCGTCCTCGTTGTGCTTACCGCTGCCCTGGTCCTCCTTGCCCTGGCAAGCCTGATCGTCGGTTCACGCCCCGTCCCCGTTGATCAGGTGTGGGCGGCGCTGGTCGGTGGTGACGTTGCCGACGATGTGAGCCACATCGTCACTCAGATGCGTGGACCGCGGGCCGTCCTGGCAGTACTCGTTGGCGCCGCGCTGGGAGTCGCCGGTGCCCTGATCCAGGCGCTCACCCGCAACCCACTTGCTGATCCGGGGATCCTTGGCGTGAACGCGGGAGCAACAGTTGCGGTCACAATCGGCGTGGGCTTTTTTGGCGTGTTGGGGATCACCGGATATCTCTGGTTCGCCTTCGCGGGGGCAATCATCACAACGGTTGTTGTCTACGTCCTCGGCTCGGCCGGACGCTCCGGAGCAACCCCCATCCGGCTCACCCTTGTTGGTGTGGCGATGGGCGCGATTCTGCTTGGCATCACAACGGCGATCACCCTGCTGAACCCTGACGCCTTTGACAGCATGCGGAGCTGGAAGGCCGGGAGCCTGAACGGCAGGGGCTGGGATGTGGCCGAGGCGGTGTGGCCGGCCATTGTGATTGGTCTCCTCATTGCTGCCTGTGTTGCACGACCACTCAACGCTGTGGCGCTTGGCGACGATCTGGCGGCCTCACTTGGCGCAAAGATCATGCGAACCCGTGTCCTTGTGATTCTGGCGCTGACCATCCTGGCCGGAGCGGCAACCGCCGCTGCCGGGCCCATCGCCTTTGTTGGTCTGATGATTCCGCACATTGCACGCTGGATTGTTGGCCCTGACCAGCGCTGGATTGTGGCCTACTCTGTTGTGCTGGCCGGTGCGCTTGTGCTGATCTCGGACATGATCGGGCGGGTTGCGCTCGGACCGCAAGAAATCCCCGTAGGGGTTGTCACGGCAATCGTTGGTGCTCCGGCCCTGATTCTTCTTGCACGGCGATCAAAGGTGAGCGGACTGTGAGCGCCACGCAGATGGCACCGGCATCCCGGAGGTTTGTCCTGCGCCGGGGTGGGTTCTCTGCCAGATACAGCGTCAGAACGTGTGTGGTCTCCATCATCCTTCTGGCCGGTGTCGTCCTGGCTGCGATTGTTGGTCTCAGCGTTGGCGACTACCCGCTCAGCCCCGGCGAGGTTGTGAGCGCGCTCCTCGGCACCGGAAGCGAGCAGGCCCAGCTTGTGGTCACGGGGTGGCGGGCACCGCGAGTCCTCATCGCCATTGCCCTCGGTGCTGCCCTGGCGATCAGTGGTGCCATTTTCCAGTCCCTCACCCGCAACCCGCTCGGATCGCCCGACGTCATCGGTTTTGCCACGGGTTCGTACACGGGCGCGCTCGTGTCCATCATCATCGTTGGCGGCGGCTACGCGACAACGGCACTCGGGTCCCTTATCGGCGGAATCGGCACGGCAATTGTTGTGTATCTTTTTGCCTACCGCCGCGGCGTTCAGGGGTTCAGGCTGATCATTGTCGGCATCGGGGTCTCCGCGATGCTGAGCGCCATCAACACCTGGCTCGTCATGACCGCTGACCTGGATGTGGCGATGCAGGCCGCCGTCTGGGGTGCCGGGTCACTCAATGGGCTCGGTAACGAACAGCTCCTGCCCGTCGCCGTCTGCTGCGCGTTCCTCATCCCCGCGGCGATCCTGTGTGAACCGCGCATGAAGATGCTCGAGCTTGGTGACGACGCGGCCTCGGCGCTTGGCGCAGCATCGTCCCGCTTTGGCGCGGGGCTCCTGCTGCTTGGCGTGGCACTCACCGCCGTGGCAACGGCTGCCGCCGGTCCGATCTCCTTTGTCGCGCTCGCCGCACCCCAGATCGCCAGACGGCTCACCGGGTCAAGCTCCATCGGGATCATTCCCTCCGCGCTTCTTGGTGCCCTCCTGCTCCTTATTGCCGACATTGCCGCGCAACGTCTCTTTGCCCCAACGCAGCTCCCGGTTGGCGTCCTCACGGTTGTCATCGGAGGTTGCTACTTCATCTGGCTTCTGGTGCGCGAGGCGCGCCGTTCCTAACCCCACCCCGTCCCAAGGAAAACAATGACATCTGACGCCCCCGGCCGGCTTCGCACGGACAACATCACGATCGGCTACGACAAGCGCGACATCTCCACCGCGCTGAGTGTGACCATCCCCGACGACTCGTTCACCGTGATTGTTGGCCCCAACGCCTCAGGGAAGTCAACGTTGCTTCGGGCGTTGTCCCGGCTGATCACACCGCGGCAGGGCCAGGTTGTTCTTGACGGGGCCAACATCGCCAGGCTCAAATCAAAGGAGCTGGCCAGACAGCTGGGTCTGCTGCCGCAGAGCTCCATCGCCCCCGACGGCATTACCGTTTCTGATCTGGTGTCCCGGGGCAGGTACCCGCACCAGAGCTTGATCAGGCAGTGGTCGGCCGAGGACGAGCAGGCCGTCTCGGATGCCCTGGAACGAACCAACACAACGGAGCTGGCGAATCGGCCCGTTGATGAGCTCTCCGGTGGGCAGCGGCAGCGGGTGTGGGTCGCGATGGCCCTGGCTCAGGACACCCCGCTCCTCCTGCTTGACGAGCCAACAACGTTCCTCGATATCGCGCATCAGATTGACCTGCTTGAACTATTCACCGAGCTCAACCGCGAGCGGGGCAGAACCCTCGTCGCGGTTCTGCACGACCTCAATCACGCAGCCAGGTACGCCACCCACCTGATCGCGATGCGGGACGGTGCGGTCATCGCCGAGGGACACCCGAGCAGCATCGTCACGGCTGAACTCGTTGAAGAGGTCTTCTCGCTCCCCTGCCGTGTGATCGCCGACCCCGTGACGGGCACTCCGCTTGTTGTTCCCATCGGACGAACCCACACCGCGGCGCCCACCCCCGGCAGCAATTAGGCGCCGGGCTCCGTCACAAAGTCAATCAGGTGCTCAACCCGGCCAATCAGTTCCGGCTCCAGGTCCCGATAGGTGCGCACCCTCGCCAGAATGGCCTGCCAGGCTCGCGCCGTGTCAGCCTGGGTTCCCGTTGGCAGGCCAAGGTGGGTCATGATGCCTGTTTTCCAGTCCGTTCCGCG
>JBQELM010000270.1:0-3695 GCA_052103915.1 Mycetocola sp.
CCCAGCTGTCTGGCGGTATGCGCCAGCGGGTGTCCATCGCCCGCGCTCTCGCCGTCCAGCCCGACTTCCTGCTGCTCGACGAGCCCTTTGGTGCCCTGGATGACATGACCCGCCAGCGGCTCAACATGGAGCTGCAGCGCATCTGGACCGAGCGCAGCGCCACCACCCTGATGGTGACGCACGGCATCTCCGAGGCCGTGCTGCTCAGCGACACGGTCGCCGTCATGTCCGCCCGTCCCGGCCGGATCATCGAGATGGTCGACATCCCGTTTGAGCGCCCGCGCACCATGGAGATGATGCGGACCCCCGAGTTCCACGAGATCGTTGACCACCTGAGTGGTCTGCTGTTCCGCCCGAACGACTCAACGACCCGATGAGTATCAGCACGGGTGCCGTTGGCACGGTGCGCGACCTGCTGCGTCGGCCGTGGGTCGGCGGCACGGTCGGTGTTGTTGTCCTCATCGCCATCTGGTGGACCCTCACCGTCCTGAACCCGGAGGCGCAGCGCGCCTTCCCGACGCCGCCGATGGTCGTGCAGGCCATGATCTCCGACGGCTGGGCGTTTTACGGACCCAACCTGGCCGACACCCTGTCCCGCGCCGGGCAGGGCTACCTGTGGGGCAACCTGATCGCCCTGGCCCTGGCCAGTGTTGTTCTGGTGATCCCTCAGCTGGAGGCCGTGATCACGCAGTTTGGTGTGATCTCCTCCTGCCTGCCGATCACGGCCATCGGCCCGATCATGATGCTGATGTTTGGCGGCCCAACCTCCGCCGTGTTCCTCGCCGCGCTCCTGGTGTTTTTCACCACGCTGGTTGGCGCGATCCTCGGCATGAAGAGTGCAAGCAAAACAAGTCTTGAACTGGTCTCCGCGTACGGCGGTAGCCGCTGGACGCAGATCAAGAAGGTGCAGCTTATCGCCGCCGTCCCCGCCATCATCACCGCCCTGCAGCTGGCCATCCCCGGTGCCCTGCTCGGCGCGGTTGTGGGCGAGTACCTGGGCGGAATTGACCGCGGCATCGGTGTGGCGATCAGCGTTGCTCAGCGCGAGATCATGCCGGACCGGCTGTGGGCGCTCAGCATCCTCGTTGGTCTGATCTCGCTCGCGGGCTACATGCTTGTGGGTGTCATCGGCCGGGCCCTGACCCCCTGGGCGTCGGAGGTGAAGCGATGACCGGCACAACCCGTGTTGTCCTGAAACGGCTGGGCGCCACCGCCATAGCCCTTGTCCTTGCTGTTGTGGTGTGGGCGGCGTTCCTTGAGATCGCCGGTATCCCCTCCCTGATCGGTAAGCGGCCGTGGGACGTGTACGCCTACCTGTTCACCTCGCCGGACGCTGACGCCAACCGGCAGATCATCTCCGACGGGCTGATGGTCACCCTGCGTGACGCGGGCATCGGCTACGGCGTTGGTCTGGTCTTTGCCTTCCTGCTTGCCGTGCTGTTCAGCATGTCCCCGGTGCTGGAGCGGATCATCATGCCGACGGCGATGATGCTGCGCAGCATCCCGCTGATCGTGCTGACGCCGCTGATCACGCTGATCTTTGGCATCGGACTGAGCGGTGTGACGGCGATTGTTGTGATCGTGGTGTTCCTGCCCGCGCTGGCGAACATCCTGTTTGGCCTGCGCTCGGTTGCGGCTGAACAGAACGACCTGATTGTCGCCTACGGCGGAAACGCGTTCACCGTGCTGCGCATGGTTCGGATCCCGACGGCGCTGCCCGCCCTGCTGGCCAGCGCCCGGATCTCTGTGCCGTCTGCGGTGACCGGAGCCATGATCGGTGAGTGGCTGAGCACGGGTGAGGGGCTGGGCGGTCTGATCTCGCGGGCAGCCGGAAGCTTCAACTACGGCCAGATGTGGGCGGCGGCCGTCACCATGACCGCCGTGACCGTTGTGGTCTACGCCATCGTGAGTGTTGCTGACACCCTGATGAGCGCCCGACTCGAGGACACCAAGTAATGACGCGGGAGCTGCTGCTGCGCGGCGGAACCGTCTACGACGGCAGGGGCGGCGCTCCCGTCCAGGCCGACGTGCTCGTGCACGACAACAGGGTTGTGGCGGTTGGCCCCAACCTTCAGGCCGGTTCGGCGCGGGTCATCGACGTCACCGGACTGGCGGTTGCGCCCGGCTTCATTGACGCGCACACGCACTCCGATGTGGTGCCGTTCATGGATGACCCGCAGCCGTTTAAGCTGCTCCAGGGTGTGACAACCGAGATCGTGGGCAACTGCGGCAACTCGGCCGCACCGTTGGTTGATGACACGGCTGTTGAGCTGCACCGCCCCATCTCGTCGACCATTGCTGCTGGGGTGTCGTCCTGGCCGCGTAGTTTTGCCGAATACCTGACCGCGGTGGAGGAGCACGGTCCGTCCACCAATGTGGCCAGTCTGGTTGGGCACCACACCCTTCGGATCAGCGCCAACGGCATGCAGCACGAGCTTCGCCCCGGAGCGCTGGAGCGCATGGCCGAGCTGGCGGATGAGGCGTTCGCCGAGGGCGCGTTTGGCCTGAGCACGGGACTGATTTACGCGCCGGGCTCCTACGCCGACGATGACGAGGTGGAGCACCTGGCCCGCGTTGCCGCACGCTGGGGCCGCCCCTACGCGAGCCACATGCGCGACGAGGGTGACCGGCTGGCCGAGTCGCTGGCCGCCACGATCGGCCTTGCCCGGTCAACGGGCGTCCACGTGCAGGTCTCGCACTGCAAGGCAGCGGGAATCCGCAACGCCGGTCGGGGGCCTGAACTGGTGGAGACCATCAGGTCCGCCAGGGCCGAGGGTCTGCCGGTGACGGGCGACATGTACCCGTACACCTCGGGTGAGAGCTTTTTGAGTGCACTTCTTCCCGCCGCCGCACAGGAGGGTGGCCGGGATGCGCTGGCCTCGCGCCTGCGTGATCCGCTGGAGCGGGAGCGCCTGCGTGCCCGCGTGCACGTCGGTGGTCAGGGTGAGGGCGCCTGGCAGCAGACAACACCGGACGGCGTGCGCGTCAGCATGCACACGACGACCGCGCTGCTTGGCCTGAGCCTGACAGAAATCGCGGAGGAGCGCGGCATCAGTGCGTTTGATGCCCTGGCCGAGCTGCTCATCGAGGACCCGTCGTCGATGATGGTGTACGAACTCATGGACATGGGTGACGTGCTGGCGATCATGGCTGAACCCTCCATTGCCATCGGCAGCGACAACTCCGTCCCCGTCGGCAACGCGCACCGCAGAGGCTGGGGGTGCTTCCCCACGGCGCTGGGCGAGTTCAGCCGTGACCGCCGGGTGCTGAGCCTGAGCGAGATGATCCGCAAGATGACCTCCCTTCCGGCGCAGATTTTTGACCTCACGGGGCGCGGTGTCCTTGAGGTCGGTTCCGTCGCCGACATCGCCGTGTTTGATCCGGCGACCATCGGTCACGCCGGAACAGCAGCACAGCCCTGGCTCGAGCCGACCGGCCTGATCTACACGGTGCTCTCCGGCCACGTGGTTGTGGACGAGGGGTGCTTCACCGGGGAGCGGCGCGGTCGTGTGCTGCGGGCCGGTCAGCCGGAGCCGGTGTGATGGCTGACACGAGCATGGGCGCTGGCGCCCGCGCGGGTGCGAGCGCGAGCGCGGACACGACCGTCGCTCGCGAGCCGGGCCGACTGCACGGTGAACTGCTCCGCGACGAGGACACCCTGCTCCCGCGCCTGGTGTTGCACGAGGACGCCATCT
>JBQELM010000271.1:0-3672 GCA_052103915.1 Mycetocola sp.
CTTGGCGCTCAGTACCAGCACCGCGGAGTGGTCAAGGTCGAGGCCAGGTCACGGAGCGCGGCGAAGGGCCTGAACAGCTCGCAACTGCTGTCGTTGCTCCGTCGGCCGTCCTGGGTTGCCGGAACGCTCATGCTTGGTCTTGCCGTTGTGTTTCAGCTGGGGTCGCTGACGTTCTCGCCGTTGATCCTTGTCCAGCCGCTTGGTGCTGTTGCGCTGGTGGTGACCGCTGTTCTCAATTCCCGTGTTGCCAAAGTCACTCTCAACAGGGCGTCAAAGATCGCGATCACTGCCTGTGTTGGTGGTGTTGCCCTGTTTGTGATTGTTGCCTGGCTGGCCGGGGGAGAGAAGCCGATTAGCAATGGGCAGCTCATCACCGTTCTTGTGATCCTTGCCGTGGTTCTTGTGATCGCCATTGGCGGGTTCATTGCCATGCGCGATCGCTCAAAGGCGATCTTCTACATTGTTGCCGCCGGGGCGATCTACGCGTTTGTTGCCACCCTGGCCAAGGTGATTATTAACCGTTTCCAGCACGGGAACGTCGATGGCCTGACGGTGCTGTGTGTTGTTGGGCTGCTGGCCGCTGCCGGAATTGGCGCCTACTTTGTCCAGAACGCCTACTCCTCCGGCCCGCCGGACCTGGTGGTCGCGGGGCTGACCGTTGTTGACCCGATGGTTGCGGTTCTGATCGGAATTGTTGTGCTTGGTGAAGCGCAGGGCGCCTCGCCTCTGGCCTACCTTGGCTTCGTTGTTGCCGGTGCGATCGCTGTCTGGGGTGTATTCCAGCTGGCGCGGCATCATCCTCAGGTACGAAATTAGCGCTGCCCGATCCCCGGATCCTCGGCCGAGGGTGTGAAATAGCGGCGTTGCTCCCGGTCGCGCACGGTGCTCTGGCTAGACTTGAGGACGTTTGTTGCGCTGCTACAGCGGTGTGCAAACGGGAGGCTCCTTGAATTGACGGTGCCTCCACCGACAAGAACAGGAACCAACCGCCACCGTGTCGAATCGATCACAGAGCACCCCTGAATCCCCGTCCGCATCCGTAGAAAAGCCACTGCGCGTTCTGATCGCAGCTGACACATTTGCGCCGGACGTGAACGGAGCAGCGCGCTTTGCGGAACGATTGGCTGCGGGGTTGGTGGAGCGGGGGCATGAGGTCCATGTTGTGGCCCCAGCGGCGTCCCGTCGGCACGGAAGCTGGACGGAGCGCCACGAAGGCCAGGAGATGACTCTGCACCGGCTGAAGAGCTGGCGGTGGTACCCTCACGACTGGCTCCGTTTTGCGCTGCCGTGGTTCATCAGAAAGAACTCTGCGCGGATCCTTGATGAGGTCAAGCCTGATGTTGTGCACTCGCAGTCGTTCATCGTGGTCGGCCGCGGCCTGTCCCGTGAGGCCGAGGCGCGGGGAATTCGGGTCGTGGCGACCAACCATGTCATGCCGGAGAACATGCTTGAGTTCACCCTGCTGCCCAAGTCGGTGCAGCGACGAGCGGTTGACATCTTCTGGAAGGGTGCCCGTCCGATTCTTGACATTGCCTCGGCGGTTACGACACCCACCCGTAAGGCGGCTGACTTCCTCGAGGCCTCATCGGGCATCACGAATGTTCATGCCATTTCGTGCGGAATCAACGCCCACATGTACACGCCGGACTTTGACTCGCCGCGGAGGAACCGCATTCTTTTTGTTGGACGCATCACGGGTGAAAAACAGATTGACGTCCTGATCCGTGCCTTTGCCCGGCTTCCGGCGTCGCTGGGGGCGACGCTTGAAATTGTGGGCGGTGGAGACCAGAAAAAGAACCTGGAGAACCTCGCCGTCCAGCTGGGCCTGAACGACCGTGTGGTGTTCACCGGGTACGTCACGGACGAGGAGCTGCGTCAGGCGTACACGAGGTCAACGGTGCTGGCGATGCCGTCTGTGGCTGAATTGCAGAGCATTGTCACCATGGAAGCGATGGCCTCGGCGCTGCCCGTTGTGGCGGCAAACGCCATGGCGCTTCCTCACCTGGTGCACGACGGAGAGAACGGCTATCTCTTTGAGCCGGGCAACGTCGCGGAGCTTGCTGATCGTCTGAGCAGTGTGTTGTCGTCCTCTGACGAGGAGCTGCGGCGAATGAAGAACGCCTCTCTTGAGATCGTCGCCGCACACGACATTCAGCGGACGCTGACGACATTTGAGTCGCTGTATCGTGGCGAAGACGTCACCGATTAGTTCTCTGCGTGCCGTGGCCTCTTGTCCGGTCGAGCGGCCCGCTCTTGTGGGTGTTTGTTGCCCAGACGGTTGCCAAGTATCGTAGAGGCCGGTGGCCGTTCTGGTCGCCTTTTGGGGCGTTAGCTCAGCCGGTTAGAGCAGCGGACTCATAATCCGTCGGTCGCGGGTTCAAGCCCCGCACGCCCCACTCGTGTGTGTTGTCGTGAGTGGCAACGCACAGACAGAGCTCCCCGCCACCATCAGGTGACGGGGAGCTCTGTTCGTGACCGTGCGTTAGTGCTCGACGCGGCGACGGCGTGCGAGAACTCCTGCCAGTGCAGCAAGGGTGATCAGCAGTGTCGCCCCGAGGACGCCGGCTCCTGCCTGGCCTGCGCCTGTTGAGGAGAGCTGCTGGGTTGTCCCCGCCGCTGCGGTTGTCGGCTGTGACGCCTCAGGCGTTGACTCGTCATCGCTCGCGGACGATGCTGAACCGGAGTGGTTGGCGTTGGCGTCGTCAGCGCCTCCGGTGCCCTCAGAACCTGGTGTGCCTTCTGCGTCGGCGGTGCCTTCTGCGCCTCCGGTGCCTTCTGCGTCGGTGTTGCCCTCTGCTTCTGCGGCGCCCTCCGGATCTGAACTGCCCTCAGCGGCGGCGACGACCAGAAGGTCGTCCCAGCCGAGGACGGAACCGTCTTCGGCGTAAACCGCGAGCCGGTGCTCACCCTCCGCTGTCTCGGCGGGGACAGTCACGGACATGGTCCCTTCCTCGGATACCGCCTGCGGGTCAAAGACAAGCGGATCGGAGAACAGGACCGCCCGCACGGTCTGACCGGCGAGTTCTTGACCAACGGTGACCGTGATTGTGTCGCCCTGGTGTGCCGACTCAGGAACCGTGACGCTGCCACGGTTGTCATCGGTCAGGTCAGATTCCTGAGGGTCAAACTCAGCGGCTGGAGCGTCGGCGAGTGTGACGGGTGCCCAGGCATCTCCGTCCCTGAGTGACCACGAACTGGTGTTTGTCGAGGAGTCCTGTGAGCGGATGCGGCTACCGATTCCGTAGGACGCGGTGGGGTCAAGCGTTCCCGCGGGGATTGTTGCGGTGAAGGTGAACGTGCCCTGCTCGCGGCGGAGCGTTGATTCTGACACGCCCTGGCCGTCCGTCCAGGTGTTCATCGAGTACGTAATGCCGTCAACCCGGGTGATCGCGCCGGACTCGGGCGTCCAATCGGTCAGATTAACGAGTCCAACGTCAACAAAGTTCTGGATGTTTGGATTTGCTTCACTCCAGGCGGGGACGCTGAAGCCGGCGCCGGTAATGGTGATGGTTGTGTCCTCATCGCTGCGGATGGGTCCGTTGGTGACGACACCCAGCTGGACTCCGTCACCGGATGCCTCGAGCACCGAGAGGCGGACCGGGTCGGATGCCGCGGACGTGCCACTGCTTCCCGCCTCACGTCCCTCAGCCGTTGATGTCGCGGCGCGGACGA
>JBQELM010000272.1:0-3666 GCA_052103915.1 Mycetocola sp.
GGTGCAGTCGCGGAACACCACGTCCTGCAGGGTGGCTGAACGCAGGTTGACCCAGTCCAGTTTGGACTGGCTGATCACAACGGACCGAAGTTCGGCATCAAACAGCTCAACCGAGCCCAGCCGTGACCCCTCGATCACCACATCACGCAGGGTGGCCCGTGGTGCCGTAAAAATGGGGGCATTGAACCGGGTGAACCGTGTCTCAAGGAAACGAGCGGCACGAAAATCGGTCCCGTGCGCTGTGCAGCCAACAAGCTCACTCTCTGACAGCACAATGGAGCTCAGGTCGTGACCCGAGAGGTCGGCGTCGGTGAGGCGGATGCCGTCGTAGCTGTCGCGCGGGTCAAGCTGATTGGCCGTGGTGTCAACCAGGTTGTCCAGCGTGATCGGGTCAATCACCGGGGGCTGGGTGGTGGCGCTCGCCGCCGTCGACCGGCGACCGGCGCCGCGTGTAGATGCTGACCGGGCCGATGATGAGCGTGCGGATGGTTGGCGGGGCGTCATGACTGCTCCTGCGTGGTGGTGCGACGGACGGAGTCCCCGCCACGGCCGGGGCGCAACGGTCCCGACCTGACCAGAGTAGAGCCGGCCGCCGACAGCGCTGCGCGCCCGGCCGCACCCCGGCCCGGATTACCATGGCGTATGCAGAAAAACGCCTGGTGGCGAACCCGACCCGTCCTGATCTGTGCCGGTGCTGCCTCTGTTTTGCTGTTGATCGCTGTACTGTTCCTCGCCTGGGCCAACACGGTGATGCAGGGTGAACGCGCGGCGGCCCTCGACGTCTGGCGTGACGACCGGGTGCGCGTCAGTGACGAGCGCGGAGCCGTGCTCATGGAGCCGACGGGTGCCGCCACGGGCACGGGGCTTGTCTTTTACCCCGGTGCCAGGGTTGACCCGTACGCCTACCTGGCGACCTTTGACGAGGCGGTTGCCCAGGGGGCGACCGTGGTCATCGTCAAGCCAACGCTCAACCTGGCCTTCTTTGATGCGACGCCGCTTGACGAGTTTGAGGGGCTTGCACCCGGTGTGCAGACGTGGGCTGTTGGCGGGCACTCACTCGGCGGCGTGAAAGCCTGCCAGCTGGTGCCGGATGCGTCACTGTCCGGGCTGTTGCTGCTGGGTAGCTACTGCGCCACAAACATCAGTACAGAGGAGATCAGTGTGCTGTCGCTGTCCGGGTCACGCGATGGCCTGTCCACCCCGGACAAGGTGGCTGCCGCGCGCGATCTGCTTCCGCCGCAGGCGGCGATGGTCCAGATCGACGGGGGCAACCACGCGGCCTTCGGTTTTTATGGCGACCAGCCGGGTGACCTCAGCCTGACCGCTCCTCGTGCGGGTGTGGACCGGCAGATCTCAGACGGCATCACCGAGTGGCTTCTGGCGCTCCTCCGTGACTCGGTCCGCCCCTGGCTTTATTTAATAAAACATTCCCCACTTTGGGGGTAATTAATTGTGTGACATAAAGCATTTGAGCCTCACATAGCTGCGGACCGTGAAGGATTGTGTACACCAAGAGGTGTATTGGATGTAACGATTGATGCAACTTCTCTCCGATTGTGCGCACTGGTTTACATCGGAAATTGGCTGACGGTGAGCACTGGCGGCAACCGCCGAAATGAGGTCGGCGGCGCTGCCCTCCGAGCGAATTGACCGACGTGTTTCGTGGCCGGTGGGGGCGGAATGCCTGATTTTGCGCGGTTTTTCGGGGACTAGTGGCGGGGTGGCGCACCGGGTGATGGGTCAGGTGACGGCCCGGGTGATGTGTGCGTTCTTTTTTGTCTCTGGTGACGAGTGTGTTGAGTCATCCATTTATCTGAATGCGTCAACGCGTGTTACCCGGGTACCAAGAAATATAATTTTTTGACCTATTTTGAGGCTTATCAATTGCCTATGATCTTCCGGAGAGAGGTGGCTGCGGCAGTCAGGAGACTGGCGTGCACACGCACGAGCGGTCACACCGACGAGGGGAGTCCGAGTTGTCTCAACATCTTTCCGTGGAAAGATCACCCGGCATGGTGAGGCGAATTCTTATCGTCTTTCTTGCTGCCCTGATGGCCTTTCACCTGATACCGGCAACAGCCGCAAACGCGGCGCCGGGGGATCCGGCACGGATGTATTTGGGCGACTCGGTTGAGGGTGCCGTCATCGGTTCATATAAGAGCGGTCAGGCGCTCCGTGAGTGCCCCAACAATCAGGTGCTGACGGGTGTTCGTGTTGAGAACCGCAACAATGACCAACCAACAAGTGCGAACGCGATCATCGTCCGCTTCGACATCCAGTGTGCTCCACTGACGGTCTCCGCGCAGGGCGCTGTGGTCCGTGGAACAACCACCTGGCAGACCTACGGTACCTACGACCAGAGCCGCGGAAACACGCAGGAGGCGCTGTGCCCCACCGGCACGGTCGCGCACCGCATGTCTGGAACCACGTTTGTTGGTGACGGCGGAGCCCGTTGGCCCCAGCAGGTGCGACTGGAGTGCCGCTCGCTTGAGCTGAGCCCGGCCGGTCAGATGCGGGTCAACCTGAGCGGTTCAGCGACGGTGGTCACCGCGGGGCAAATCCTCAACAACACGGGTGGAGCGCAAACGCCCGCCTGGCAGTGCGGAAGCACGGCAACAAGCGGCTACGGCACCAACGTCGTCCGCGGTTACCGTCCGCAGAACGGTGGAGAGGGAATTGACGGCTTCAACCCGTCCTGCGCCTCCGTCCCCTTCGACTTTGGTGATGCGCCGCAGAGTTACGGCTCGGCGAGTCACGAGATCAACGCGGCAACCTACATGGGCTGGGCGGTTGACCCCGAGCCCGCACAGCAGTTCTCCGCCGATGCGAAGGCCGACGACACCCCCGGTGGTGTGGCCCCCAACCTGGACATCAATGACGAGGACGGACTCGTTGCGCCACTTGGCGAGCTGGTTGCGGGAATCACCGACACCTACACGGCGGAGATCTACGTCTCAAACAAGGTCGCCACACAGGATGCGACCCTGATCGGGTGGATCGACTTTAACCAGAACGGGGAGTTTGAGGCCAACGAGGCCGCAACAGCCACGGTGCCAGCCGGAACCCCTGACGGCTCCACGCGGCAGCTGAGCTGGAGCAACATTGCGGCACGCTCTGCTGACGCCTCCGGTCAGACCTTTGCCCGCTTCCGTATCAGCACCGACCCCGCTGTGACCACCTCAACACCAACCGGAGCTGCGGCAAACGGTGAGGTGGAGGACCACGCTGTTCCCGTCGCTCGCTACGAACCGACCCTGACGGTCGTGAAGTCGTCCGACGTGTCAGAGGTGACCGCGGCCGGTGACGTTGTGACCTACTCGTTCCTGGTGACAAACACCGGAAACGTCACCATCACCGACGTTGTCCCCGTGGAGGAGAGCTTCTCCGGTACCGGAACGCTTGGTGCGTTCTCGCCGGAATCAGCATCACTTGACGCGGGAGAGTCTGCGACGTTCACCGCTGAGTACACGGTCACGCAGGCCGATATTGATTCGGGTGAGCTGACGAACACGGCGACCGTGACCGGTACGCCGCCCGAGGGGGCCGAGCTGCCCCCGCCCACCCCGTCAGATGTCACCGTGCCCGCGCCGGCTGACCCCAGCCTGAGCGTGGTGAAGTCGGCTGACCCCTCTGACCCTGACTCGTTTGTTGTGGGTCAGGAGATCA
>JBQELM010000273.1:0-3652 GCA_052103915.1 Mycetocola sp.
CCCGCGACCACTACCGCGATATCGCCGAGCAGGTGGTCCTGGGTGAGCAGCTGGGGTACAGCGGCGCCTGGGTGACCGAGCACCACCTCAACTCTCGCGGCGAAATCCCCGACCCGCTGCAACTGCTGGCCTACCTGGCCGGACGCACCAGCACCATCCGCCTCGGCAGCTCCATCGTGTGTGCTCCGTTTTACCACCCGCTCCGACTGCTTGAATCGGCGCTGCAACTTGACGCAATCTCCGGCGGCCGCCTTGACCTTGGCGTGGGAAGCGGAACGGGAACACCCGAGTTCTTCCGCCTCTGGGGTGTGGAGCGTGAGGAAGCCTCCGACCGTGCCGCAGAGATCGCCGCGATCCTGGCGCAGGGCATCAACACCGGGCGGGTCAGCCACCACGGCACCTACTACGACCTGGAGGTTGAGGACGTCCGACCGCTCTCCGACCGCCCCGCCCGCGACGTCGTGTGGACCGCGGCCGGTCGGCATGCCGTTGAGCTCGGCCGCGAACACGGTTTCCGGCTGATGATCCCTCGCCCCCTCCCACTGGAGGAGCGCCTGCGCATCAACCGCGAGTACCGGGCGGCCGTCCCTGACGGTGAGGTCATTCACCTGCGCTCCGGCCTGGTGGCTCCCACAACCGAGGAGGCCAGGCGTGACGCCGTCGAGTTCCTGCGCGAGTACGCCCGCATCTACCTGAAGCTGGAGTGGACCGGTGGGCCAGACAGTGCCCAGTTTGACGAGATCGCCGAGCGGCTGAGCTTCGCCGTCGGAACCGCGGCCCAGGTCGCCGACCAGGTCCGTACCTGGACGGACGAGTTTGACGGCACAGAGGTCACGGCCATCCAGTTTGAGGGTCCGGGTCTGGCCCAGTCCACCGTTCTTCGCTCCATCGAGCTGTTTGCCGCAGAGCTGCCCGCACTGCAGGCAGACGCCACCGCCCGTTCCCTGTCCACGGCGCCCGCCGCGCTCACCGTCTGAGGAGAATCATGACCATCCCCACTCCCGCCACCCCCGGCGCCGACCGTGTTCTTCCCGGCGAGCAGCTGGGCGGCTCACGCCCCCGCATCGGCTTCATCACCCACCTGGACCAGCACGACGACCCGCGCAGCATCTACGCGGACAACATCGAGCTGATCCAGCAGCTTGAGCAGCTGGGATTTGATTCGGCCTGGACCGCAACCCGGCACTTCCACTCCGGCTGGGCCGCACTGCCGACGCCGTACGCGTTTTACGGAGCGGTCGCCGCACAGACCAGTGTGATTGGCCTGGGCACCGCCGTTCTGCCGATCCAGGTGGACGACCCGATCCGTGCCGCGGAGGAAGTCGCCGTGCTTGACCACCTCTCCGGCGGTCGACTGCTGCTTGGTGTGGGCAAGGGTGTGCCGAGCGACGGCTATCACGTCTTTGGCCGCTGGGGTGCGGACCGTGACAACGACTTCGCCACCAAGACCGAACAGTTGCACTGGGGTATCAGTGCCTCGCAGGTCCCCGACAGCGGGGAGTCGCTGTTCCCTCCGGCCCCTGACCTGCACGGGCGGATCCTGCACGGCTCGTCCAACGCCGTCACCATCGCGCACGCCGCCGAGCTGGGTGACGGGTTCCTGCTTGAGCGCTTCGGCTCAGGGGATGAGCGCACCCCGGAGAATCAGGCTGCGTGGCGTGAGCGCCAGGCTGCGTCGGTCCGTGCCTACCTGCGTCGCTTCCGTGAGGTGTGGGGCTCCACCCGCACGCCCTACGTCGCCGCGTCACGGAGTGCGTGGCCCGGCAGCACCACCCAGCGTGCGCTGGCCGAGGTGGGTGAGGCCGTTGACCGCTGGGTACACCACGGTGGGCGTCACGGTCGCTTTGACCTGAGCCTTGACCGTCAGGGCCAGCTGGAGAGCGACAGCGTGCTCTGGGGCGACCCGAGCACACTCGTTGACCGGCTGCTTGAAGACCCGACCATTCCGCTCACGGACGAGATTGTGCTTGGCATCCACCCGGCACACGTCAGCATCGAGGAGACCGTCGCCCGCGCTCGCCTGCTCATCACCGAGGTGGTTCCCGAGCTCAACGAGCGCTGGGCCGCCGCCAGGGCTGTGGCGCTCGCCGACCTTGACCTGGACGGTGTGAACGCCGACGAGCAGCGCACCCCGGCATCGGTGACGGCATGACGCTGAGCGCGCAGGACACAACCGCCACAGCGTCGCCCTTCATCACCGACTGGCAGCGCTGGCACGAGGCCCGCGAACGTGTCGCGGCCGCCCCACACGGGACGGCAAGTCTGATCGCGACCACCTGGTTGTCGCAGACCCCGCTCGCCATTGAGGGCGTTCCCGGTCTGTGGCAGGCCACCGCCGACGGAGTGCGGGGGAGCGGCCTGGCCGGGCACGGTGTCACAACGGCGGTGGGTGAGCCAGCCGACGACAGTGTTGAGCTGACTCCCGGGGCCGAACTGCACCACGGCGACCGCCTGCTTCGCACCATCGTCAGGGACGGCGAGCACGCGCTCCGGGTGTTTGACCCTCAGGCGTCAACCCGCACCACGCTGGAGGGCATCAGCACTTTTGTGCCGGAGCCGTCCTGGGTCATTCCTGGCCGTTTCATTGCGGCGGAGGAGGGCGCGCACGCTCCGGTCACCAGTATCGACGGACACACCGCTGAGCGCCCCGTCGCCGGTGTCGTCGAGTTTGACCTGGACGGCCCACGCCGTCTCAGGGTCAGCGGTGGACCTGCGGGGCTTCAGGCCGTTTTTGCCGACGCAACCAGCGGCGTTGAGACGTTCCGGTTCCGGTTCCTCAGCGTGGCCGCACCGGACGCCGACGGTCGGGTTGTCCTGGACTTCACCCGAGCCATTGTGCCGCCGTGCTCCTTCTCTGACCACTACATTTGCCCGCTCCCGCCCGCGGAGAACCGGCTTCCCGTTGCGGTTCTGGCCGGGGAGAAGCAGGTTGTCCGGTCGGAGGTCCCGGCATGAGCGGCCACGGCGCACGGATCAGCGTTGCCGGTCGTGAGCTGAACCGGCTCGGATTTGGCGCCGCCCGGCTGACAGCTGGCGACGGCTGGGGCGACCCCAGCGACCGGGAACCCTCCCGGCAGGTGCTGCGCGATGTGATCGCCGCTGGCATCGACTACATCGACACCGCCGACGCACTGGGTCCCGGCGTCAGCGAGTCCATCATCGGCGAGGTTGTTGGTGCCAGCGGCGACGCTTGTGTGGCAACCAAGGCCGGAATGATCCACTCCGGTGAGCGTGAGTGGGGAGTGTTTGGCCGCCCCGACTACCTGCGCCAGCAGGCGCACGCCAGCCGCGCTCGGCTGGGGGTTCACACGATTGACCTGTTCTACCTGCACCGGGTCGACCCGGCGTTTCCGCTGGCCGACCAGTGGAACGCGCTGCGCCGCCTGCGTGACGAGGGTGTTGTTCGCGCCATCGGCGTCAGCGAGCCGAGCGCGCAGCAGCTGGAACAGATCGTCGCCATTGAGCCACCGGCCGCGGTGCAGAGCCACTACAACCTCATTCAGCGCGGCAACGATCCGATTGTTGCCCGCACGGCCGAGCTGGGGATTCCGTTTGTGGCCTACTGGCCACTCGCCGGGAACGCCATCGCCCCCGACCTCCGCGCCGCCGCGTGGCAGGCCATCGCCCCCATTGCCGCGGAGCACGGGCTCAG
>JBQELM010000274.1:0-3643 GCA_052103915.1 Mycetocola sp.
AAGCAGCGACGGGAGGTCGGTGAAGAGCAGTTCAATCTGCTCGATGATGATCGGTGTGAGCACCCAGATGAGCGTGGCGAGGACGGCCACCATGCCAAGCGCAACGATCAGGACTGCGATGCTTCGCGACACCCCGGCCTTGACCAGCTTGCCGATCAGGGGGTTCAGGCCAACGGCAACAAAGAGCGCCGTCCCGATCGTGATGAGGACGGTGCTGAGGGAGCTGAGTGCGACGGCGAGTCCCACCGCAAGAAGGACGCCAACGGCGATGAGGAAGCCAAGGCGAACGGGATGTCTTTCCATGCGCTCAGCTTAGGGGTCAGCGGTGTGGCGGGGACAGTGCTCCTACTTGACACGTTTCAAAATGGTTGGGATGCTTCCCCACAACGGACGTTCATGCCCGCGACGGCAGTCGCCTTGAGCGCGGCAGCACAGCGGTGACAGCGAGGTCACCGGGAAGGACACAGCGTGGGAGCACACGACAAACCGCAGGTGGTGCTGATCGGGACCCTGGACACCAAGGGAGATGAGTACGCCTGGACGGCGGCACAATTACTGACCGCTGGGGCGGACGTGACCGTGGTTGATACCGGGGTCCGGGAACACCACTGGTCAACGCCGCTTGGCGCAACGCTTGTCCCCGCGTCAGCGGTCGCCGTCGCCGGCGGTGGATCCCTTGGGCAGCTGAGGGACGGGGCAGACCGGGGCCACGCCATGGCCGTCATGGGGGAGGGCGCGGCTGAGATACTCCGACGACTGCGCGAATCACACGGTGTTGACGGTGTCCTTGGGCTGGGTGGGAGCGGTGGAACCGCCGTTGCGGCCAGGGCCGTCAGGGACCTGCCGATCGGTGTTCCCAAACTACTGGTCTCCACCATGGCCAGCGGTGACGTGTCACCCTACGTGGGGGCCAGCGACGTCACCCTGATGTACAGCGTTGTGGACATCGTTGGCATCAACCGCATCTCGCGCGCTGTGCTCGGGAATGCGATTGCGGCGATCACGGCAATGGCGGGAGCGCACGCGCGCCGTGCACGGGGTGGTGGCCAGGAAAGCAGCAGCGGTCAGGGGCCGGAGCCGCAGAGCGGTGGGGTCACGGACAGGCCACTCATCGCCGCCTCCATGTTTGGCGTCACAACCGCCGGTGTTGATGTCGCGGTTGAGCGGCTCACCGAACTGGGCTACGAGGTGCTGGTGTTCCACGCGACGGGGTCGGGCGGCAGGGCCATCGAGGCGCTCGCACGCTCCGGTGCTCTCGCCGGGGTCCTTGACCTGACCACAACCGAGCTGGTTGACGATCAGCTCGGCGGGGTGCTCAGCGCCGGGCCCGACCGTTTGGAGGCGGCCGGTGCGGCCGGTATCCCGCAGCTTGTCAGCCTGGGTGCCCTGGACATGGCCAACTTTGGCCCGCGTGACACCGTGCCGGAGCGGTACGCGTCGCGACTGCTGTACGAGCACAACAGCACCGTCACCCTGATGCGCACCTCCGCGGAGGAGGCCGCGCAGCTGGGCCGAACCGTCGCAGCCAAACTCCGTGCGGCACGCGGACCCGTCCAGGTGCACATCCCGCGTGGAGGCATCTCCGCGATCGCCGCACCGGGTGGGCTCTTTGCCGACGCTGTCGCGGATGAGCGCCTGTTCAGCGCGGTCATTGACGGGCTCGCCGGAGGACGGGTGAGTGTTGTTGACTCCGAGCTCGCCATCAATGACCCGGCGTTTGCGACCGCCGCCGCTGATGCCCTGCACGCCATGATCACCGACCACGCTGCCCACGCCGACCAGGCATCGCGGACAGCGCCCACCTCGCGTGCATCGTCTACGTCCCGCACCGCGCCAACCTCGCGCACCCCACGAACCGAAAGGACCGCCTCATGACCCGGTCACCAGCAGGAACCCGCAGCCAGATCATCACCCGCCTCACCGCGGAGGCCGCCACTGGACGTGCCCTGATCGGTGCGGGTGCAGGAACGGGGATCTCCGCCAAGGCCGCGGAGGCTGGCGGGGCCGACCTGATCATCATCTACAACTCGGGCCGCTACCGGATGGCCGGTCGGGGGTCGCTGTCCGGTCTGCTGCCCTACGGCGATGCCAACCAGATTGTGGTCGAGATGTCACGCGAGGTGCTGCCCGTTGTGCAGCACACTCCTGTGCTCGCCGGGGTGAACGGCACCGACCCGTTCCGTCGGATGGAGTACTTCCTTGATGAGCTGGCGGCACTCGGATTTGCCGGGGTTCAGAACTTTCCGACCGTTGGTCTCTTCGACGGTGTCTTCCGGCAGAACCTGGAGGAGACAGGCATGGGGTACGGGCTCGAGGTTGAGATGATCCGGTTGGCCCGCGAGCGTGATCTGCTGACCGCCCCGTACGTGTTTGATGTGGACTCGGCGGTTGCCATGGCTGAGGCCGGTGCCGATGTCCTGGTGCCGCACCTGGGGCTGACCACGAGCGGCAGCATTGGCGCGCAGACGGCGGTGACGCTGGACGAGTCCGTTGAGCGGGTGCAGGAGATGCGGGATGCGGCGGTGGCCGTCAACCCCGAGCTGATTGTGCTCTGCCACGGTGGGCCGATCGCCGAGCCGTCCGATGCCGCGTACGTGCTCGCCCGCACGCGCGGCGTGGCCGGGTTCTTCGGAGCGTCGTCCATTGAACGGCTGCCTGCGGAGCGCGCCATCTGCGCGCAGGTGGAGGAGTTCACCGCGATCAGGACGGACGCGCAGGCGTAGCCGGAACCCGCGCATCCCGGACAACACGCGCGGCCCGAGTAATCCGCACGACCCGAGTAATCCGAGCGATCCGCACGACACGGCCGACACCCGCAACACGATCAACACGATCAACACGATCAACACGATCAACACGAACACAGAAACGGAGCATCCCCATGACCCACACCGTTCCCCCCACCGGACGCCGTCCCGACGACGTCCCCACCCGCGTTTTTGACTGGGGCACCATCAAGTGGTTGGTCGCGCCCAGCCTGGACAGCGGAGCCGAGCTGACCGTCGGGGAGGTCATCGTCTACCCCGGCCGTGGGCACGCCCCGCACAACCACCCGGACGAGCAGGAAGTCATCTACGTAGTCTCCGGCGAGGGCGAGCAGACCGTTGGCGACGGAGACCCGTTCCCCATCCGTGAGGGCGACGCCGTATTTATCCCGGCCGGTGCCGTGCACTCCACCTACAACACCACCTGGCGTCCGCTGCGACTGGTTGTGACGTACACGCCGGGTGGCGGAGAAACCGGGCTTGACCAGGCGCCGGACGCGCGCATCCTTCCCGCCGGTCAGGCACCGACGTGGCAGCAGGAGCGCTGATGCCCATCCTGCGTCAGGGACAGTGGCTGCACCCCGGCGACCGGCCGGACTGGTGCGAGATCGGCACCATCGGGCGGTTCTCCATCCCGTTCGGTGGCGGACGCTTTGACCGGCACCACCACGACGACCACGAGATCTGGTTCATCGCCGCCGGAAAAGGCAAGGTGGCGGTGGGCGACACCGAACACTACGTCTCCGCTGGCGACATCGTGCTCATCCAGGCCGGACTCGACCACGACATCGTTGAGGTGTACGAGCCGCTGAGCGGTTTCTTCACCGAAACCGGTCACCCCGGCGGTGGTCGTGTGGGACACCTGCACCGTACGGAGG
>JBQELM010000275.1:0-3629 GCA_052103915.1 Mycetocola sp.
CGGAGGAACCGGCGTCGTAACGGGCGATGTCGGAGGCGATGACAAGTACTTTTTGCTCGGGGGAGCGGGCCACAATCGCGAGGGCCATCTGCAGGGCACTTGTTGCCGAGTAGCAGGCCTGCTTCAGCTCGACAACGCGGGCGTTTGCGCTGAGCCCCAGCAGTCGGTGAACGTACACCCCAGCCGACTTTGACTGGTCAATTCCGCTCTCTGTGGCAAAGAGGACGGTTCGGATTGCGCTGAGGTCCTGACCACGGAGTACCCGCTGGGCCGCCTGGGCCGCCATGGTGACGATGTCCTCGTCCGGGGCGGGGAAGCTCAGCGAGTCTTGACCGATACCAACCCTGAACTTGTCCGGATCAGCGCCGTGCGCCGCCGCCACCTCGTCCAGGTCAAGAACAAGACTTGTTGTGGCGAGGGCGATGTCTTCAATACCGAGCTTCATGCGGTGCTCCTTGTCCGGTGGGGTGTCGGGTCGTGGCTGGTGGGCGTCAGCCCGCCTATGCCTTTTTCCGCTCAAGGGCAATGTGTGATTGCATCAGCTCCCCGGGGTTGGTCTGTGCAGCCATGAGCGAGAGCTCACCGCACAGGACGGTTGCGGCAATCATCGCCGCCAGTCGGCGCGCGTTTTCGCCGGGCTCGCGGTCCTCGCGCAGCCCCATGGCGACCAGGTTCTGCTCGATGTGCTCAAGACCGTCGCCCTTGCCGTTGCCGACGGTTCCCACGATCAGGTTGGGCAGGGTGCAGGAGAAGTACAGATCGTCCCCGCGCACCTCGGTGTGGGTGATGCCCTGTGAGCCTTCGACGATGTTTGCGGCGTCCTGACCGGTGGCCAGGTAAATGGCGAGCAGCATGTTCGCATAGTGTGCGTTGGCGCTGCGCAACCCGCCGGCCAGCATCGTTCCGATGAGGTTTTTGCGGATGTTGAGCTCCGTCATCCGCTCCGGTGTGGTGCGAAGCCAGCGGGAGAGGATCGGGCGAGGAAGCGTGATCTCGGCAACAACGTTTTTCCCGCGGCCGAGGATGCCGTTGACGGCTGTTGCCTTTTTATCCGAGCAGTAGTTTCCGGAGATGGAGCCGTAGCGCACGCCGGGGACGGTCGCCAGGATGTGTTCCATCAGGCGGTCGGAGGCGTGGGTGACCATGTTGTGACCGGACGCATCACCCGTGCTGAATTCGAACCGGACAAACAGCAGGTTTCCCGCGATCTGGTGGTTGATGTCGATGAGGCGGGCGAACCGGGATGAGGCAGAAACAGTTCGTTCGAGCTCTTCGCGTGCGGCGTGGATGGCGGTGATGGCGGCAAGTGCGCTGCCCGCGCCGTCGGTGTCGAGCAGGATTGAGCGGGTCATTCGCTCGTCAAGCAGCGTGGTGACAATGCCCTCATCGACCAGTCGCGACATTTTTGCGCCGCGGGCAACGGAGGGCCAGAGGGGTGTCTCGTAGGTGGCGAGGGGGACATCGTGTTCCCCGTTCACCACGTTGCCGCTGAGTCGGAGGGGGCCGATCCACTTCATGGGGATGGGGGCGCTCACAACGTCTCGCTGTGCCATAGCTTTGTGCTCCTTGCTGTGCGCGTCATTGGGGGAGCGAGTTCTGCACCCCTGTGACGTCTGTCCCCAGTTTAGAGTCCGCTCTGAGCGGTTCCCGCATGTGGGCTGTGTGTCCGTTCCTTTTGGGGAGCACTCATCCCGTCACTCACGCCGCGACGTGAGTGACGGGCAGGGGACACCGAGCGCGATGATGGTCATGTCTGTGGGGTTGGCCGGATCTGATCGGTGGGGAGCCAGGCCGCGACGACCGACAACAACCGGTGCAGTGTGGTCGACCGCCTACGCGTGGTGCGGTTGGTCCGTCGTGCTGTGTCCGGTTTTCTTTGTGCTGGCGGCGACGGCCGCGGAGAACTCGGCATCAATGTCCTTCGCCACCGCCGTAGACGGTTGTGGTGCCAGGAGACTGACAGCGACGGCCGCAATTCCGGCGAGCACAAAACCGGGAATGATCTCGTACACCACATCACCGATGGGAAGGTTGCCCCAGGCAAAAACGGTGACGGTACCGACGACCATGCCCGCAATAGCGCCCGGTGCGGTGAGCTTTCGCCAGAACAAACTCAGCAGAATGATCGGGCCAAATGCCGAGCCGAAACCTGCCCACGCAAAACCAACCAGTTCAAGGATTGAGCTGTTGCGGTCAAGGGCGATGATCGCCGCGATCACGGCGACGATGAGGACGCCCGATCGGCCGAGTAGAACCTGCTGTGACGCCGTGAGCTCTCGTTTTGCCACGATCTTGTAGAGGTCCTCAACCAGGGCGGACGACGTCACGATCAGCTGGGACGACACGGTGCTCATGATGGCTGCCAGCACAGCGGCGAGCACAAGCCCTGCCACAAACGGGTGGAACAGGATCTGTGACAGCAGGAGGAACACGGCCTCTGGATCGGCGAGTGTCACCTCAGGGTGGGTGTTGAAGTAGGCAAAACCGATGAGTCCGGTTGCAACGGCTCCACCGGTGGTCAGCAACATCCACCCCATCCCGATGGTTCGTGCTGTCCTGGCTTCCCCCGGTGAGCGCAGAGCCATGAACCGGACGATGATGTGTGGTTGGCCAAAGTAACCGAGCCCCCAGGCCGCCGCAGACACGATTCCAAAGACGGTTCCGCCCTCGATGAGGTTCAGGTGGGTGGGATCAAGAGCAGTGATTTCATTGATAACCGGACCAATGCCACCCATCTGGATGACCGTGACTACCGGGACGGAGAGCAGCGCGGCGAGCATGAGGAGCCCCTGCGCAACGTCGGTGAGGGTGGCTCCAAGGAACCCGCCAAACAGCGTGTAAACCAGCGTGATTGCACCAACGAGCAGCATGCCGGCGAAGTAGTTCACGCCAAAACTTGACTCAAAGAACACCCCGGCGGCGACGAAGCCGCTTGAAACGTAGAACACAAAGAAGGCCAGAATCACGACACTCGCTCCGATGCGGAGGACGTGACTTGAATCGCGGAGGCGGTTCTCCAGAAAACTGGGGATGGTGATCGAGTTTTTTGCCACCTCGGTGTACGACCGCAGCCGTGGCGCTACGAGAGTCCAGTTCAGCCACGCGCCGATCAGGAGCCCGATCGCGATCCATGCTTCAACAAGACCGGTGAGATAGAGCGCTCCGGGGAGTCCCATCAGGAGCCAGCCCGACATGTCTGATGCGCCGGCGCTGAGGGCTGCAACCCCCGGTTTGAGTCCGCGACCGGCCAGCATGTAGTCGTCAAGGTCGCTTGTTCGTCGGTATGCAAACCAGCCGATCAGGAGCATCCCGGCGAAGTACAGGGCAATGGCGATGAGCTGAAACATCTCGTCGGTCATGGGTGGGTGTGTCCTCTCTCCCGGGCTCGTCTTTGAGCCGGATCTGGCGGCACGCAGACAGGATCTCGGGGGTTCCGGGGGTGCCGCTGGCGCTCATGTGGGGGTGGTGTGCACACCTTAGATTGTTTTGTGCGGTGGCCGTTGATGGCCTGGGGATGGTCCCTTCTTTTGCGAGGAGTGACGCGCGGCAGAGGGCTGGGAGTGGGCCGTCAGTCGAGTTCCGGGTCAACCCGGACGGCTGCGCTGAGTTCGTGCCGTACCGCGCGAAGT
>JBQELM010000276.1:0-3599 GCA_052103915.1 Mycetocola sp.
CTGCTCTCGGATCACACGCGAAGTGAGAAGCCTTTTAGTTACGATGACGATTTTGACAGGCGCGCGGGTCTCGCTCTACTACAAGACGCGATCCCGCCCCAATCGCACGAATCCCCATTTACGCCGGATTACGTTTCCGAGAAGGTGGAATTGCGAAATCTTATCGAAGGATTTCGAATATTAGCAAAACATCTCAAAGAGTGCCAGAAGGATCCGGATAAGTACCAGCGCTCGCCGCACGAGCTACCGGATTACGACGGAAAGACCGAGCTCAAGCAGTTCCTGCTTCGCTCGACTGTGGCATTTCTTGATTTGTCCCAACCCAGTCAAGATCGCATAATCGACGGATTGAATGAGATCTCGACTTTAATGACCAGTGGTGAAGTTTTCAGTGTTCGTAATGATTACGCACACTACCGACGAATAATGCCGAATGTGACCAAGATGGAAGTGGCGCTAGAGTCTGTACGACAGAGTGTCACTCGAATTGAAAATTTTGGATTCTGCCGTATTTCCTTCGCGCCTTCGTCAGTTCGCAAAGATAACTGGGGGTACACACAGCACGAGTTTGTCGGGCCCCGAAGCTACGAGCACATTATATCTCGCCCAACTTCTCTGGACTGGATGGGACTCCCATCACTTAACAAACCTCAGTACTTGTTGCGCTCCGCGAGTTTCACGGACCCTAATGAAGTTCTTCGCTTTACTCGTCGATACGGAAGTGATTTTTCTGAAGTCTGGTCTGGATTCCCGAACCGACGGCGGAGTCGGGCGGGTACCCAAATGTCCGAGGATACGCCTGCGCATGACAGCGATCTGAAACATGTGTTAGAGGCAGACAACTAAGAAGCTTCGCTGCAACTGTACGTTCACTTCGAGGCCGTTGCGTGCTTGCATGTGCTGCTGCTCTCTCCACCGGCCGGACCGCCCGATTCACCTCGGGGGTCCGGCCGTTGTCGTGCGCGGACACAGATCGGCACGGCGACCGACTTCCTCAATTCGCAAGCATAAGGATAGGCTTACCTTGTCTCGAACGTCTGGCGGATTGTCCCGCGCCACCTCGGACCACCCCCACCGTGTTGTTCAGCTTGCGCGCTGGCCTGCCGACCCGTCGTCGTGCCTGCGCGCCGAAAGGAAACCTCCCCTTGTCCCGAAGATCCCTCATGCCAGTGCTCGCGGGAGCACTGGTCGCTCTGGTGACGCTCAGCAGCGCCACCACGGCTCAGGCGGTGACCGGCCGCGAGAACTTGGCTCGCGGAGCCCAGGTCACGGCCAGCTCAACCCACCCATGGAACGGTGGAGCACTCGCCGCGTCCAACCTCGTTGACGGCTCCGTCCAGACCCGCTGGGCCGCCGCCGACGATGCCGCGTTCCCCATCACCATCGACCTCGCTCTGACGAAGGAGTCTTCCTTCGACGAGGTCTACCTGGACGAGTACACCGACTCCGGCACAGACCCGCGCGTCAACAACTTCTCCATCCAGGAGTGGGACGCCGACACAAACGCGTGGAACACGGTTGGCTCCTACAGCGGAGGCATCGGGCGCAACAAGACCATCACGCTTGACGAGCACGTCACCACCGAGCGGGTGCGCCTGTCCATCACCGACATGCTCCCCGGCGAGATCTACACGCCAACCCTCACCGAGATTCAGCTGTACTCCAGCGATGACGAGGGCTCAACAGAGGTCGGCGAACCCGCCAACGACCCGTTCTACGCCGCCTTCGACAGCACCCCAACCGCTCAGCCCTCAACGGTTGGCGACAACGCGAGCGTGCTGCTCATCCCCGGTTTCTCTGAGAACGGCAACAACACCCTCCGCACCGTGAGCTCCGACGCAGGCATCAGCCTGCAGCAGGTCACGGAGGAGACCGGCCTGGTCTCACAGGCCCTTGACCTGTCCGACCACATCGACACCGTGACGGCCGCCTCGGCCGCCGTCAACTGGGATGTGGCCGCACCGCGCCCGCTCAACGTGTACCTGCTCGGCGAGAAGGACGGAAAGCGTGTCCTGCTGACCGTCACCACTCCCGGCGCCGGCACCCTCGGCACGGCATCAACGTCGACCTTCACCATCACCGACTCCGCCGCCTTTAAGGCCGCATCAGGGATCGCCCTGGAGGACCTGGCACTGCTCAACCCGTTCAGCACCGGCATGCTCGCCATCTACAGCGACGGCGACGGCTACACAGGAAAGCGCCTCACCTACGCACTGGCCCCGCAGGCCGGTCGCGAGCCGTTTGCCCTGCCGTTTGATGGCGACAAGCGCACCTTCGCCTCCGACTCCTACGGCAACGTGTTCTCCAGCAAGCCGGGTCAGATCGACTCCGTCTCGCTGTACAGCCTGAACGCACCGGCCAGCGTCGAGGTCGAGGGTCTTGGAACCGTCACGCAGTGGATGCTCAGCGCCAACGAGTTCCTGGCCGTCGCCGACGATGCGAACCACCTGGCACTGGTGAACTCCAACTCATCGTCCGGCGTGCAGTCCACCCGTCGTGTGCTTGACCTGGGTGACACCGTCACCTCGATTGCCTACGTCGACTACCTCAAGGAACTCCAGATCACCACAACCGGTGAGCAGATCCTGCGCTATGCCGCAAGCAACGGTGCAGCCCGCACCCCGCTCGACGTGACCGGAACGGTTGTTGCCGGGTCGCTGCGCTCGTACATCGGCTGGCGTCCGGCCACGACGTCGCTCATTCAGCTTGAGGCGGGGGCCTACTCGTACCGCACCGAGTACATCACCAGCCCCAAGCCATACTCGACGCTGTCGCTGAACGCGTCCACCCGCGGCGCGGGCATGGACTTCGCCTTTGGCGCGGCCGGAACCGACGTCTCGCTCAACCAGGTCTGGTACGAGTACAGCCTCGACGACGGCAAAACCTGGGCCAAGCGCGGCGAGTCATGGAACTCCGCGACCGGCGACATCGGGTCCGTTGTTAACCGCCCGGCCGCTCAGCCCTCACCGCTGAACGACGAGGCCCCGTACCTGCGCCAGGAGACCGGCGAGGATGTCTGGGCGACGTCGTCGATGAGCCGTTTCGAGTCGAACATCAGCGTCTCAACCGAGCAGCAGGACGCCCTGTGGCGCTACCGCGTGGAGAGCCCCTACGGCTCGGCTGCCAGCGCCAGCACCCGCATCGTCTTTGAGGACGAGAAGGAGGTTGACACCACCCTGCGCGTCACCGCTCAGCCGGAGTCCGCTCGGGTCAGTGTGGGTGAAACCACCAAGCTCAGCGCCGAGGGCACCGCGGCAGAGACCCCCTCTGTTCAGTGGCAGCGCTCGTCCGACGGGTCCGACTGGTCGGACATCGCCGACGCCACCTCACCCAGCTACAGCTTCACCGCCGCAGCCGAGGACGCCGGTGCACAGTTCCGTGCCGTGTTCAGCTCAGGTGACTCCGAGGTTGTCAGTGACGCCGCTACAGTGAACGTCATGGTTCCGGCCGGCATCGCGCTCGGTGCCGCCCCGGCCGGATCGGTCACGGCAACGGACGCTGCGTTCACGCTTGACCTGTCCGAGTACGCTCACGACTGGGTGCGCGACACCGCCTCACCCAACGTTGCGCTCGACAGCACGGGCTTTGACTACTCCAAC
>JBQELM010000277.1:0-1431 GCA_052103915.1 Mycetocola sp.
GCAGCTGCGGCACCGTCCGGAATGGTCACCTCAACGCCCGCGTAGTCGGGGGTCGCCGTCAGGACACCATCAGACACCGAGACGGAGGGGAAGGTCGCCAGCGTGACGGGTGTCGGATCCAGGGGGGTCAGCTCGTCGGGGTTCTCCATGGACGAGCCGTAGCCACCGAGCGTTGCTGTCAGCTCTCCGGCGCCGCTCGCGTCAACGTGCAACTCAAGCTCGCTCAGCGACCAGGGGACAAGCCCGCCGTAGGCGTTGGCCATCACAGTGCCGTCCCAGGCGATGGTCGCTTCGCCCGTCTGGGTGTTGGCGCTGCCCTGTCCTGCGGTGAGCAGCATGAGCTGTCGGTACGAGCCACTGGTTGAGCCGGTGCACTTGGTTTTGTCGGAGGCCAGGCGCAGGCCGGAACCGGAACTGTGGACAATCTGAACGTTGCCCTGCTCTGCTGAGTAGGCGGTCTGCTCACCCGCGGAGAAGTAGTTACAGGTGGTGTTTGCGGGGTTGCCACCCTGGTACTGATCGCTCATCTCCCACAGGAAGGAGGCGTTGGTGATGGGGGTCTGTGCTTCGTCGGCAGACGCTGAGGTGGAGAGTGCGGTTGCACTGCCGATGGCGAGCACCGTTGAAACGGCAACGGCAAGAATCTGCCTGCCGATGCGGCGTCGGGTTGTCATGAATGAACGCTCCTTGGCGTTTCTCGTGGCGCGCGGAACGGTGCCGCGCGCGTGTGGGGTGGGGTGGAGGGCTGTAGCCAGTCCTTAAGCGATTTTTCCGGCTCTAATTAGGTAATGCAAGCCTTACCCGCGGTTCTGGCCATGCCCACAACGGGGTACACGTGCCTGAGTGCCAGCCAGGACTGTGCCGCGGGGGACCGTTGGGGTCACGCTCGCCACACCCATCGCGCCGAGCTTGTTCGGAGGTGACAGTGCGGGGTAGTCTCAGGCCAGCAGTTGAATCCCCTTCCTCATCACACTGACGTGACGCGTATTTTTTGCGCCCAAAATGAGAGGAATTCCATGACTCACTCCACCCCCAGCCAGACGACCGCTGTTCCGGAGCAGATGACCGCGAGCGTCCTGACCGGACCCGGCGCGATCAGCCTGGAGACCAGGGCTGTGCCCGTTCCCGACCCCGACCAGGTTCTGATCCGCGTCGACGCGGTCGGCGTCTGTGGCTCTGACGTGCACTACTACCACGAGGGCCGCATCGGCGACTTCGTTGTTGAGTCGCCGATGGTTCTGGGCCACGAGGCCGGTGGTGTCATCGTGGCTGTCGGCTCTGACGTTGACTCGGACCGGGTAGGGCAGCGGGTCTCCATTGAGCCGCAGCGTCCGCGCGGTGACTCCGCCGAGACACTGTCCGGTGCGTACAACCTGGACCCTGCGATGGAGTTCTATGCGACGCCGCCGATCGATGGTGCTTTTGCCGAGT
>JBQELM010000277.1:1441-3596 GCA_052103915.1 Mycetocola sp.
CTCAGCTCTGATGGAGCCACTGTCCGTTGGAATC
The DNA here is from genome assembly GCA_052103915.1 of Mycetocola sp. Classification (GTDB taxonomy): domain Bacteria; phylum Actinomycetota; class Actinomycetes; order Actinomycetales; family Microbacteriaceae; genus Mycetocola_B. The sequence goes on from JBQELM010000277.1 coordinate 1,476, forward strand.
GCCGCGGCCCGGAAGGCCGGTATCACCGCCGGCTCTCGCGTCCTGATCACCGGTGCCGGTCCGATTGGAATCATCAGCGCTCAGGTGGCGCGCGCGTTTGGTGCGCTCGAGGTGATTGTGAGCGACCTGAGCGAGCTGCGTCGTGAGCAGGCGCTTCGATTTGGTGCGACTCGTGTGGTTGACCCCCGGACCGACTCGTTTGATGACCTGGGCGTTGACGCGTTTATTGAGGCCTCTGGTGCGGCCCCGGCCATCCGTCAGGGCCTTGCGGCGCTGCGCCCCGCTGGTACCGCCGTCCTGGTTGGTATGGGCGCCGCCGATCCTGCCATTCCGGTTCACCTGATCCAGAACAAGGAGCTCACCGTGACGGGAACGTTCCGTTACGTGAACACCTGGCCGCTGGCGATCGCGCTGGTGGAATCGGGGGCTATTGACCTTGACGCACTCGTAACCGACCGTTTTGGGCTGGACGAGGCTGAGCGGGCCCTTGAGGTCAGCACGGCCGAGACCTCGCTGAAGACGATTGTTCAGCCGGGGCGTCGCACCGCGAAGTAGCGCCGGCCAGACGCCAGACGGGGCGGACAGGAGAGATTCTCTCCTGTCCGCCCCGTCTGTATGTTGTGCGCTGTTGTTCGAGGGCCGTGGGCCGCCCCGCCCGGCCTCGCTACGCGGCGGGGGATGGGGGAGCGGTCACGGATCGTCGCTCGATGAGGCGGGTGGCCAGCTCAACATGGTGGGACTGGATGATGCCGTGTGCTGCCTGGCGAAGAATAAGCCGCAGCGCTGCACTTCCCATCTCCTGGAGCGGCTGTGCAACCGTTGTCATGGGCGGAAGTGTCTGGACACCAAGGTAGGTGCCATCAAACCCGATCACGCTGAGCTGTTCGGGAATGCGGATCCCGTGTCTGGCCGCTTCCTCGTAGATGCCGACGGCTGTTGTCTCGCTGGCGGCAAAAATGGCCGTGGGGGGCTCGTCCAGGGCAAGTAGCTCCCTCAGAGCGGTCACGCCACGCTGGGTGGAGAAGGAGCCATCAAGGATGAGGTCCTCATCGCGGTTGATGTCGTGCGCATCAAGGGCGGCAAGGTAGCCGTGGCGGCGGGCGATGTGACACTCGGCCATGCTCGGCCCGCCCACGTAAGCAACGCGCTTGTGCCCAGCGGCGAGTAGGTGCTCGGTCGCGGTTCGCCCGCCAAGCCAATTGGTGGCGCCGACACTGACAACGTCCTCACCGATGGGGCTCAGTGGGTCGATGACAACCACGGGGACACCCGCCTTGCGGAACGCGGCAAGCGCGGCGCTTGTGGCTTCGGAGACAACAAGGATGAGACCGGATCGGCCCTCGTCTTTCAGGCGCTTGGCCCACTGGGCGTAATCCCTGTCGGCCAGGGTGCCCCTGTCTGTCTGGGAAACGACAACGTCAACGTGCTCGGCGGCGGCATGGTCAAGAACCCCGCGCAGAACCTCAACAGCGTAGGCGCTGCTGAGCCCCTCGCAGAGGAAGTCAACAAGCAGCCGGTCGGTTGCTTTCCGTGCCCGTCGACCGGGGACGTCGTAGTTGACCTCGTCAAGGACGGATTGCACGCGTTCTCGTGTGGCGGGGGAGACGTCATCTCGACCGTTGAGTACCTTTGACACGGTCGGCGTTGAGACACCGGCTCGCTTGGCGATCTGTGCCAGTGTTGTCCGTTGTGCCACGGTGCACCCCTTCCGAAAAACTTTCGATACCCCATGTTTCCGCGCCGCGGGCGAATCGTCAAGAACGTATCCAATTTGAGACTTGACCCGCGTCTCAGCGCTGGCTACGCTGACAGCAACTTCCGAATCATTGCGAAACTGTTTCGATCAATGCTGACGAAGGACCATTCAACCACTGCGATGTTCGACTGCTTCGATGAGGAAGCGGTGCGTTGAAAAACCTGATATCGGTCGCAGTGTCGCGGCCGGTACCCGACAACGGAGTACCCCCATGAAACGACGTAACCTCCTGACGCTCCTGGCCGGTGCCGCAGCCACCGCCGTCATCCTCAGCGGATGCTCCGCTGGTGGTGCAGGTGGTGGAAGTGCCGAGCAGGCCACCCTCTGGGGCCTGCAGGGTGACGACACCGACACCGTCCAGAACT
>JBQELM010000278.1:0-3595 GCA_052103915.1 Mycetocola sp.
CGATCAGCGATCAGCGATCAGCGATCAGCGATCAGCGATCAGCGATCAGCGATCACACGATATCTCCGGCGATTGACCGCAGGATTCAACGACCGCACGCGCGCTACGTCGGCTGGATCAATCCACGCCCGCGCAACCGTTGATTCAGCGCCAGACCAGGCACGCGCGACCCCGTCAGGGCCCACGATTCCGCTTGCGCCCACGCCGGAGGGCGCGGGGTGGTCAGCCGCAACAACGTAAACCGAGTTCTCAATGGCCCGAGCGGTCACAAGAGTCCGCCAGTGGGCCTCCTTCAGCGGGCCAGGAACCCACTGCGCCGGGACAACAATCACCTCTGCCCCCGCGTCAAGGAGGACCCGGCTCGACTCCGGGAACCTCAGGTCATAGCAGGTTTGCATTCCAATGTTGAGCCCCTCAACCGTCACAATCTGGGGAGCAACAACCGGACCGGGGACAACAAACCGTGACTCCTCAGAGCCAAACGCATCGTAGAGATGAACCTTGCGGTACAGCCCACCGATCTCCCCCGTCGATGTCAAAAAAACAACGGTATTAATGAATCTGTGTGGCTCCGAGGGAACCCGCTCCACCAGCCCAAGGACAACACCGACCTGAGCCCGAGCCGCCGCATCCGACACAGCACGCATAAACGGCCCATCAAGATCCTCGGCGTTCATGACCGTCGACGCGGACGGACCGCCGTCAAAAACGCTGCTGTACTCGGGAAAAACCACAAGCTTTGAACCGAGCGCAGCCTCCTGACTGATGAACCGCGTGACAGTCCGCGCGTTCTCCTCCGATGAGGTGCCCGGCGCGAACTGAACGGCTGAAACCAAAAACGGGGTGGAGGCAGTCATGCCTCCACCCTACGTCTCTGGGGCCTCAGTTAGACCGTGTCCTCATCAACCGAGGCACCGGCAAACTGGGACTGATACAGCCGGTAGTACGCGCCGTGTGCCTCAAGCAGTTCAACGTGGTTGCCCTGCTCAACGATTCGACCAGCCTCCATCACCAGGATGGTGTCGGCATCCCGGATCGTCGACAGTCGGTGGGCAATAACAAACGACGTCCTGTTACTCCGCAACGCAGCCATCGCCTGCTGAACGAGGAGCTCCGTCCTGGTGTCAACCGACGAGGTCGCTTCATCAAGAATGAGCAGGGACGGCTGGGCAAGGAACGCGCGCGCGATCGTAATAAGCTGCTTTTCTCCGGCAGAAACCGCACCACCGTCGTCATCAAGAACGGTGTCGTATCCCTCGGGCAGCTGACGAACAAAGCGGTCAACAAATGTGGCTTGCGCCGCCGCAACGACCTCGTCGTCGGTGGCGTCCAGCCGACCGTAACGGATGTTCTCCCTGATGGTTCCGTTAAACAGCCAGGTGTCCTGGAGGACCATGCCGACCTTTGACCTCAGGTCAGCCCGCGCAAGCGTACTGATGCTCACGCCGTCAATAAGAATCCGGCCCGAGTTGACCTCATAAAAACGCATGATCAGGTTCACCAGGGTGGTTTTGCCTGCCCCGGTCGGGCCAACGATGGCAACGGTGCTCCCAGCGGCGGCCGTAAACGAGAGGTCCTCAATGAGCGGCTTGTCCTCGGCGTAGGAGAACGAGACATTCTCGAACCGAACATTCCCGTCCGCACGTTCAGGGAGAGTGTTCTCAACGGTGTCCTCGGATTGCTCCTCGGCGTCAAGAAGATCAAATGTCCGTTCCGCCGACGCCACACCCGACTGCAGCATGTTCGCCACGCTGGCAATCTCGCTCAGCGGCTGGGTGAACTCACGCGAGTACTGGATGAATGCGGTTGCATCTCCGAGTGTCATCGACCCAGACGCAACACGAATTCCTCCTGCGACAGCGATGCCAACGTAGGACAGGTACGACACGAACTGCATTGCGGGCATGATCATTCCCGACACAAACTGTGCACCAAACGATGCCTTGAACAGCTTGCCGTTGCGCTCGTCGAACTCCGTGATCATGTGATCTTCGCGTCCAAAAGCGGTCACAAGCTCGTGCCCGGTGAACGACTCCTCGATGTGGCTGTTGAGCGAGCCCGTCTCCTTCCACTGCGCGGCAAAGAGCTTCTGCGATCGCGACCCGATCACACCGGCAATCACCGCGGACAGCGGGAGCGCGATCAACGCAATCAAGGCCAGCTGCCACGACACGATGAACATCATGACCGTGATACCCACAACGGTGAGAGCGGCTTGGACCAATTGGGCAAAGGCCTGCTGGAGCGCGTTCTGAATGTTGTCCACATCGTTGGTCACCCGTGAGAGCAGGTCGCCACGCTGCCGCTTGTCCATGTAGCTCAACGGCAGGCGGTGCAGTTTGTCTTCGACGTCTCGGCGCAGCTGGTACACAACGCGCATCACCAGGCGATTCAGCACAAAACCCTGCGCCCACATGAACATGGACGAAATCAGGTACATGCCAAGGACAAGGAAAATCAAGCGACTCAGCTGAACAAAATCAATGCCCTCACCGGGAACAATGTTGAGCCGAGAAATCATGTCGGCTCTGTCCGTGTCACCACTTGCTCGAAGCTGCTCAACGGTTTGCGCCGTGCTCTGCCCTGCAGGAAGGCTCAGGCTCACAACCCCGTTGAAGATGACGTCCATTGCCCAGCCAAGCACCTTGGGCGCAAGAACAGACAGCACAACCGAGAGCACCACAAAACCGATGACAATCGTCATTCCCAGCTTGTGTGGCGACAGGAGGCCCACAAGCCGACGTGCTGATGGCCAGAAGTGCGCGGCCTTGCCCACGGGGGCCTCCATGCCAGACATGGGGTCACTCGCCGGAGTCGGCTCGACTGTCTCATCTGACGGGGACGTTGTTTCACGTGCCATGGTTATGCCACCTCCTCTGCGCTGAGCTGCGATGTATGGATTTCTTGATAGGTGGAGTTGTTTTTCAGAAGCTCATCGTGCGTTCCCCGGCCAACAACAACACCGTCATCAACAACAAGAATCTGATCCGCCGTTCGTACCGTTGAGATGCGCTGAGCGACGATGATGACCGTCGCGTCACGTGTTTCGGGAGCAAGCGCTGCCCGAAGACGCGCATCCGTGGCCACGTCAAGTGCGGAGAACGAGTCGTCAAAGAGATAGACGACCGGTTCAACCACAAGCGCCCGAGCAATACTCAGCCTCTGCCGCTGCCCGCCAGAGACGTTTGTGCCGCCCTGAGCAATGGAGCTATCCAGCTGGTCGGGCATGTCTGAAACAAAGTCTTTGGCCTGGGCGACGGTAAGCGCGGACCAGAGGTCATCTTCTGATGCTTCAGCACGGCCAAACCGGAGGTTGGACGCCACTGATCCCGAAAACAGATAGGGGCGTTGCGGAACATAACCAATGCGGGAAGCAAGCTGACCACGGCTGTACTCAGACAGAGGAACACCGTCAAGGAGAATCGAGCCGCTTTCGGGAGAGTACAGTCTGTCTGCCAGCTTCAATATTGTTGTTTTACCTGCCCCCGTTGAACCGACAATCGCCGTTGTTGTGCCCGGTTCTGCGGTGAAGCTAATGCCCTGCAGCACGGACTTCTCAGCCCCGGCGTAGCCAAATGCCACGTTGCTGAATTCC
>JBQELM010000279.1:0-3573 GCA_052103915.1 Mycetocola sp.
GATCGTTTTGTCGGAACTGCTCCGGCGCTCACCTGTTGACGACCGCTCCGGCAGAACAGCGTCATCGTCACCGGCGTGAAGACTCACATCAGCTTCGTGGACTGCAGCATTCGCTCCATGGTGTTGTTGAGCCCGATCAGCGGTTTCCGCAGTGCCAGGCCCAGCAGCAGCGCGGGGAGTGCAAAGCTCAAAAGCCACCCCAGCGACACCCAGTAGTCGCCCTGGTAGATCCCCGCCATGGCTGCCCTGATCGCATCAATGGAGTGCGTGGCCGGAAGGAACGGACTGACGTTCTGGAACCATTCGGGAAGCAGCGGAAGCGGATAGGCTCCGCCCGCGCCAGCCACCTGCACCACCAGAAGGAACACAGCCAGTGCCTTGCCCGCATCACTGAACGACACCACAAGCGTGTAAATCAGGAAGGTGAAGATCAGCGACGTTACCCAGCCCACAAGCATGAACAGGAACGGGTGAACCGGATCAAGACCAACGAGCAGGATGTTGCCGAGGAAAACCAGGGTGCTCTGGGCCAGACCAAGCAGGCCAAAAATGCAGTACCGGCCAATGAACTGCTGATTCAGCGTCAGCTCAGGCCCGCCCTCGTACGCCCGGGTCGGCGGCGAGACGCGCAACGTCACCGAGATCAGCAGGGCACCAACCCACAGCGAGAGCACCGTGTAGAGCGGGGCCATGCCGGCACCAAAACTCACAACCGGATACACCTCAATCCGGTCGAGACCGATCGGCTGGGAGAGCGCCGTCGCCAGTGTTGACGGGTTGGATCCGATGACCTCCGTGAGCTTCTGAACATCGCCAGAGTCAAGTGCGGCGGACAGACCCGTGTGCACTCGCTCAAAGGTTTCGGCCGCGGTGACAAGCGACTCGGAGAGGGCAGCGGTGTCGGTGGCAGCCCGCTCCAGCAGGTCACCGGCGCCCTCGGCCACACCGCTCACCGCGGAGAGATCGCCGGAGAGTGAGCCAAAGGTTGACCCCAGCGAGGTGAGCGTCGTGGCAAGCGCATCAAGCAGCGGCTTAACCTCGGTGACGTAGGAGCTGTTCGCCTGGCCGAGAGCCGTGCGCGCCTCGCTCAGGTCCGTGATGATTCCATCGCGGACGTCCTGGGCGCGGCCGTTGCCGTCTCTGACACTTCCCGCCGCCTGGGTCAGCCGCTTCTGGACAGACGTCTCGCGTGCGATCGCCGTATCAATATCACTCAGCAGAGCACGGAACGCGGGTTTCGCCTCGGCGGGAATGTCCGGTTCGATGCGCGCCAGTCGGTCCCTGAAGTCGGTGTGCGTCGAGACAAGTGTGCCCACCCGATCAGCAAGGCTGGTGATGTCAGACGCTGTGGCATCGGCCTGGGACCCCATGCTCGAGAACAGCTCGTTGATGTCCGACTCCAGTCCGTCCAGGTGCCCCGAGCTGGCGGTGAAAGCGGCGGACAGTGACTGCGTTGCGGTACTGATCGCTCCCTGCACGTCCCGTCCAGCGGCCAATCCCTGCTGGACGGTTCCGCTGGCGGAGGAGATCTGAGACTCAAAAGCGTCAAGCAGGCTGATGGAGCTGTTCGCCAACGGGACCGTTGAGGTCAGGAGCGAGGTGAACATGTCCGCTGTGCCGGAAGCTGACCGCAGCTGTCCGCTGATGGCGCCGATCTGGGTGTCAAGGTTCTTAAACGCCGCCTGGGATTCGGGGGCCTCAAGTGAGTTCGCCAGTGATGACAGAACACTCAGCGCCACCTTGTCTAGTTCGCCGGTGAACTCCGCGTTGATCTTGGCGGACAGGTCGTCGGCACCCTCGCTGGTGATCAGCGGGGCAAGCGGGTTGGACTTGTCGTTGGTGTAGTACTCGATCTGCGTCCGCGCTGAACCAGCGGAGTAGAACGTCATCATGCGTTCGCTGAAGTCCTCCGGCAGCACCATGGCGGCGTAGTAGTCGCCGGACTCGGTTCCGGCGATCGCGTCGTCCTTGGTTGTGATGATCCAGTCCATCTGGTCGTTGGCGCGCAGCGCCGACTCAACAACACCACCGATGTTGATGTGCAGGGGCACGAGTGAGCTGGTGTAGCCCTTGTCGACGCTGGCGACCGCAACCTTCAGGTTCTTGGTGTTATCAAACGGCTCCCAGCTGGCGATCACGTTGAACCAGGTGAAGACGGCGGGAATCACGATCAACCCGCACAGCACAATGACGGACATCACGTTACGTGTGGCCCGGCGCAGGTCGGCGCGGAACAGCTGCCAGATGCCGCTCATCGCCTGGCCTCAATCGCTGCGACCTCACGGCGGATATCGTCGTCTGGCATGTTCCCCACTTCGGTTGAGAGCCGGAGGCTGTAGCGGATGTACTCCAGCACAACAAGCGCGGCAAACACGATCAGCAGCCAGAGGATCCACATCCCGACCAGCGCCGTCTTGTTGTCGGGGAACATCATCGCCAGCGCGGCAAGGAGCAGGATGCCAAGCACACCGATCACAACAACCGCGGCGCGGACCTTGTGGTACGAGCGGGCAAAGAGATACGCCCGCCTGGCCAGATGCTCCTGGTAGTTGGCCCGATTGGCCAGGGCGCGCAGCAGGTGGCTGATGCGGTAGCCACGACCGGAGGGGGCACCCTCCTCCGTGGTGAACAGTGCCGTTGACCCCACCTCCTGCGTGAACAGCCTGGTCAGGTTGGCGACGGTGTGCCGCAGGACAAGGCCAAGGAAAAACGCCAGCGCCACAAAGAGGGCGAGCATCCCGAGGTAGCGCCAGTAGGCGAAGCCGTCAAAGCCGCTGACAACCTCACGCATGGCGTCGATGCCGTAGGTGAAGGGGAAGAACGGGTACAGGGTTTGGAAGAACTGCGGCATCAGCTCAATCGGGTAGATGCCCGAGGCTCCGGGGATCTGCATGATGACAAGGATCACGCAGAGTCCCTTGCCGATGTAGCCGAAGGTGACGGAGAGCGCGTAGATGATGCTCAGATAGCTGAGCCCGATAAGGACGGGCGTGATGATGAAGGCAAAGGTGTTCACGTGTTGCACGCCGATGAACAGGTTGCCGATGCTCAGCACAACCGCCTGCATGATGGCGATGAATGCGAAGAGCATCCACCTGCCCATGTAGCTCTGTCGCTCCGTCAGGTCGGGGACACCGTCACGGTCGACCTCAAGTTTGAGGATCACGACCAGCACAAAGGCGCCGATCCACAGCGAGAGGTTGATGAACAGCGACCCCATCAGCGAGCCGTAGGAGTTGGTGTGGAACAGCGTGTGCTGTTTCACCACGACGGGTGTTGACATGAAGTCAGCGATTTGGGTGGGGTTGAGGGAGGTGACCGTGCCCAGCTGCTTCCACGCCGCGGCTCCGCTGAGTGCTCGCAGGCTGGTGGTGGCGCTGGTCATGTCGCTTTCCAGGTCGGAGAGGTTGCCGTCCAGACTGGTCAGCGCCGTTGAGGTTGTGCCGAGCTGATCGTCCAGGCCCTCAAGCAGGGTGCCCGCCTCCGCCAGGACCGCTCGTTGTGACTCAAACGCGGCGGAGAGCGTGTGCGACATGGCGCTCAACTCGGCCATGGGGCGTTGCAGGGCAGGAA
>JBQELM010000280.1:0-3564 GCA_052103915.1 Mycetocola sp.
CGATCCTGTCCGGAAACCTGATCACCAAAACGGGCAGGTACCGGATGTTCCCGATCCTCGGAACGCTCATCACAGCGGCGGCCATGGTCGCGTTCACCACGCTCACCGCTGACACCCCGATCTGGCTGATCTGTGTCTTCCTGTTTGTGTTTGGTGCAGGGCTCGGCCTGATCATGCAGGTGGTTGTGCTTGTTGCCCAGAACTCGGTTGATGCATCAGAGGTAGGAACGGCCACAAGCACAAACAACTACTTCCGTGAGGTCGGAGCCTCGCTGGGTGTTGCCGTGTTCGGAACGATCTTCACCTCCCGGCTGACAACCAACCTGACCGAGGTGTTTGCCGGTGCGGGGGCCAATGCCGGTGAGGCGTCACAGGCGGCCTCAACCATCGACCCGCAGACGCTGAACCAGCTGCCGGAGGCGGTCAGAGATGGCGTGGTTGCCGCGTACGCCGATGCGCTTGCCCCGGTGTTCTGGTACCTGCTGCCCTTTATCGGTCTGGCATTCCTGCTCTCGCTCCTGCTGAAGCAGATCCCGCTGTCTGACGTGGCTGGCCTGGTGGCTCGGGGTGAGGCCGTTGGTGGTGCTGAGGCCGAGGCGCTTGAGGCCGAGGCCCGCGGAACGGCCACCGTTCAGGCGGGTGCTGGTGGAGAGGGCGCTGTCCCGTCGGACACGGACCCGTCTGGTGCCGCCCAGCCGGGTGTGACGGACGGCATCGGCCCGTCGTCGCCCTCACGCACGGAGTAGCCCGGCGACCACGCACGGAGGAGCCCGGCAACCACGCACGGAGTAGCCCGGCGACCACGCGTCCCGTCGCCCGGCGACAGCCGTCATAAACCACTCAGCCCGACCCGTCACACGACGGGTCGGGCTGATCTGGTTATGGAGTGGGCGCCTACTTCTTGCGCAGTCGCAGGGTGGTGCTGCCAGCCTCAAGCAGGACAAGGGCTGAGTCGCCGGAGCTCACGCGGAGCGCACCCTCGGGGTGGTCCGGCGTTCCGTGTGCAGCCGTGGTTCCGCCGCTGAGGAGTTCCGACCCGGCGAGCGATGCACCGTCGATCAGAACGTCGTCCGCACTGAGGTTGGCGACAATCACCTCGGGACCGTCAGCCGTCTGCGTGCCGTACAGGTACACCCCGGGCAGCTGTGTGGTCAGGTCAAGGGCCGGTCGTCCGCTGGCCCAGCTGACCCAGTCAATTGCTCGCCGACCGGCGGCGGTCAGGCCCCGGGAACCCCACTCCTCTCCGAGGATGACCGAGTGCACGCCGGCCCCGCTGAGCTGGGCGACGCTCGCGAGCAGCCAGCTGGCTGCGGCCAGGGTGGTCTGACGCGGATCGGTGCTGTCGTCGGCGAACTCTGCTCCGTACCCGGCAGAGGTGCCGGTGGCTGCAGCGTCACCGGAGCCATCCGGTGTGGCTGCTCCTGACCGGGAACGCAGGGTGACCGGGCCGATGTGCAGGGGGCGACCATCGGCGATGCGGGTGGCATCGTCGCGGACCCTCCGCTGGATCCCGACCGACTCAACCAGCTGGTGCCCGCCCAGATCGTGCACGGTCGGCCTGACGCTGAAAGCCAGGGGGCCGGACCAGTCGGTGAGCGCCTCCTCGCCACGGTTCAGCTCGGTGAAGTTGCTCCAGGTTCCGCCGACACGGGTGGCAGATGCGCCTGACCGGCTGAGGATTGCCTCTGCGGCGTTCAGCAGCTGCACCGTGCTCAGCCCGCTGTCACGATCAAAAACACCCACGCGACGGACGTCCTCACCGAGGGCGGCAATCGCCTCAACCGGGGCATCCAGTTCGCTGACGTCTGAGACGAACAGCCGAACATCAAGGGGGCGGCCCGCCGCATCATCGTGGGCCCGGGTCAACGCCGCCGACCACTGCGGCCAGCGTGCATCAAGCTCAACAAGAAGGAAAGCGGCTGAGCTGGCGGGTGCCTCTGGTCGGGCGGAGTCGGGGGCTGTTGAGGCCAGGAGGCCGATCTCCGGTGCCCGCACCCCCTCAGCTGTCGCCAGGTCAACGCTCTGATCGGTGACAGCGGCGGCGGGCGCCGCACCGCGCTCCGTCGCGCTCAGTCGGAGTCTGTGCTGCACCCGCTGTCCGCTGGCGTAGCTGACGGGGAACGGGAGGCTCAGCGGGGTGGAGTAGATCTTAAACGAGGCGTCGGTCCAGTTGCGCTGGTCCTCCATCTCAAACACGTCGCCGCTAACCTCGATGGCTGCGTCAAGCCCCTCGGGCGACCACTCAAAGCCGGTGATATCAAACGCGGGCTGGTGGGGGGAGATGTGAACGGGGAGCGCTCCGGGGGTCACCGTGCCATCCGCTGACCGCACCCGGAAGGGGGCGCCGGCGGCGCTCGGCGGGAGCAGGATGATCAGGCCGATCCTGTTGCTCTCAAAGGTGGTGAGCGCTTCGATGTCCGCGGAGACGACCAGATCTGTGCCGTCGACGGTGAGTGAAAAATCAAAGCGGTAGCTCAGCTCGCCCAGCTCACCGTGGCCGCTGATGGTGAGGGTGCTCTCTGACTGCTCAACGCGGTCAACCACGGCCTCGGGGGTGTTCCAGCCGGTGTCCCTCGCGATCACCCTGAGGCTGCGCAGCACGGGGATTCCTCGGTAGTGCAGGTCATCTGCCTGGTCGCCCCGCAGAAGCAGTGACCAGTCACCCAGGGTGACGGGACGTTCGGTCTGCTCGGCTGCGGTGCGGAGTTCTGCGGGAATCGACGACATTGTCGCTGGCCTCTCGGGAGGGGGTAGACGGGACAGCTCTAGTCTCGCAGTTGGAACGGCGTTGGCGCGACGGAATCATCGTGGTGTGACGGTGGTTGACTGTGGGTGATGAAGCTTTTGATGTACACCAGCGCGTTCTGCGGGCCGTGCGCCCAGGCCAGGGCGGTGGTGGCGCGCGTGCAGCCGCTTGTCTCCTCGCTGGTTGTGGAGGAGCGGGACATTGCCGCGCATCCGGACGACACCGAGCACGACGGCGTGCGGATGACACCAACGCTGATCGTGTACACCGATGATGAGCGTGAGGTGTTCCGTGCGGAGGGGCCGCCGAGCGTTCCGCAGCTGATTCAGGCGCTGAGCCGGGCTCTTCCATTGGAGTAGTCTCGCGACATGACAACTCGTGCCTCCGTGATCGACCTTCGCCGTGCCCGGATGGACGCGTTGGGGCTGGGATCACACGCGGGGCGGGGTGGCGTCGGGGCGGACTCCGAGCCGCAAACGGATGGCCCGGTTGCCGTTGTTGAGCACCTGCTGGCGATGCAGGCGCAGGACCTCCCGCAGGCGATGTGGGCGCTCGCCGTCCGGATGGGCCCCGCAGTCGACGTGGCCGACGCGGCCGGCCGGATTCGCGAGGCGTGTGATCGTGGACTCATCGTGCGCTCCTGGCCTATGCGTGGCACGGTTCATCTGACCGCAGCCGCTGATATCGGTTGGATGCAGCAGCTGGCCGGGCCGCGGGTGCTGGCGGGCTGGCCCAAGCGGCGTGACTACCAGGGCCTGACGATCGCTGACTACGCCAGGGCGGAGGAGCTGGCCCGGCAGCTTTTGGCCTCGGGCGGG
>JBQELM010000281.1:0-3541 GCA_052103915.1 Mycetocola sp.
TTGTGATCGCCGTCGCGACGCTTGGTGCGTGGCTGGGGGCTGGATTCCCCGGAGCTGCGGCGTTCACCGCGGCTGTTGCGGTCCTGGTCATTGCCTGTCCCTGCGCCCTGGGGTTGGCGACGCCCACTGCTCTTTTGGTGGGAACAGGACGGGGCGCTCAGCTGGGAATTCTGATCAAGGGGCCGGAGGTTCTTGAGTCGACTCGAATCGTTGACACCGTTGTTCTGGACAAGACGGGAACCGTGACAACGGGGCAGATGACGCTCGTGGACGTACAGGCTGAGCCGGGTGTGGATCGAGGTGATCTGCTGCGCGTGGCCGGGGCGCTTGAGGATGCCTCAGAGCATCCGATTGCGCGGGCAATTGTGGCTGCCGCCGTCCAGGAGGGCGGGGCTCTGCCCGCTGTCCAGGATTTTGAGAACAGTGCTGGAGCAGGCGTGAGCGGTGTGGTAGATGGTCGCGCCGTTGTTGTGGGGCGTGAGTCTTTGCTCGCCGAGTGGTCCCTGGCTCTGTCGCCTGAGCGTGCCGCGGCCAAAGCTCGTGCGGAGGCCGAGGGGAAAACCGTTGTTGCCGTGGGATGGGATGGGCGGGCGCGAGGGATTCTTGTCGTCGCCGATACCGTCAAGCCGGGGAGCGCGGCGGCCATTGCTGAGCTGAAGGCGTTGGGGCTCAGGCCGGTCATGCTCACCGGCGACAATGCGGCTGTCGCGAGGACAATAGCCGCTGAGGTTGGGGTCACGGAGGTGATTGCCGAGGTGCTTCCCGCCCAGAAGGTGGCGGTCATTGAACGCTTGCAGGGTGAGGGCCGGGTTGTTGCGATGGTTGGTGACGGTGTGAATGATGCACCGGCACTCGCGCAGGCCGATTTGGGGCTCGCCATGGGCACCGGCGCCGACGTCGCGATTGAGGCGTCGGATATCACTCTGGTTGGCGGTGATCTGCGCTCCGCTGCTGACGCGATCCGACTCTCCAGGCGGACCCTTGGCACGATCAAGGTGAACCTGTTCTGGGCCTTTGCGTACAACGTTGCTGCCATCCCTGTTGCGGCCCTTGGCATGCTTAATCCGATGCTCGCTGGCGCGGCGATGGCGTTCTCCAGTGTGTTTGTTGTGGGCAATAGTCTGCGGCTGCGGGGGTTCAGGCCGGCTGTGCGCCGCTAGGTGGCGGCGGGAGTGGCGTCAGTGCGTGTGGCCCCTCGGGGGCTGCACGCACTGACGTTTGTGCGCGTCGCGATCGCTCTATCTACCTCTTGCCATATACCCCAGGGGGGTATACCTTGATGGTGGGTTCGGGGTAGACATACGCCGGTAGCCACCGCAGGAAACGCACGAGATTGGGGACGGTATGGACAACTCACCGACCAGCGAGCACGGGGGACACAGCAGCCCGGGGCATGATCGCGGGGCCGACGCGGGCCACAACCCGTCCGATCACGCGGGGCATGCAGGTCACACAGGGCACGACATGTCCGGTCATGTGGCCCAGTTCCGGCGACTGTTCTGGATCAACCTGGTGATCGCGATTCCCGTTGTTGTTTTCTCTCCCATGTTTGCCATGATCCTTGGCTACGCTGTGCCCGACTGGGCTGGCTGGATCGCACCCGTCGCGGGAACCGTGATGTACCTCTGGGGTGGCTGGCCGTTCCTGACCGGAGCCTGGAGTGAGATCACCGCCCGGAAGCCGGGCATGATGTTGCTGATTGCGCTGGCCATCACCGTGGCGTTTTTTGCCTCATGGGCCGCGTCGCTTGGCCTTGTTCATCACGAACTTGAGTTCTGGTGGGAGCTCGCGCTTCTTGTTGTGATCATGCTTCTTGGTCACTGGATTGAGATGCGCTCGCTCGCGCAGACCACCTCGGCCCTTGACTCCCTTGCCGCGCTGCTTCCCGACGAAGCCGAACGGCTTGACGCTGACGGAACGGTCGACAGGGTGGCACCATCCGCGCTGACCGTGGCCGACATCGTCCTTGTGCGCCCCGGCGGACGGGTTCCCGCCGACGGTCGGATCGTCGCGGGCCGTGCCGATATGGATGAGTCCATGCTCACCGGAGAGTCTCGCCCCGTCTCCAAGGGTGAGGGGGACGCCGTGACGGCGGGAACCGTTGCCACCGATTCGGGAATCAGGGTTGAGATCACGGCGGTGGGGGAGAACACCACGCTTGCCGGAATCAACAGGCTCGTGGCCGAGGCTCAAAACTCGTCGTCCAGGGCCCAACGCATTGCCGACCGCGCGGCGGCACTGCTGTTCTGGTTTGCCCTGGGGGCCGCTGTGGTCACGGCGGTTGTCTGGTCTCTCCTTGGCAACCCCGACGCCGCTGTGGTCCGCACCGTGACGGTGCTGGTGATTGCGTGCCCTCATGCTCTAGGGCTGGCGATTCCCCTTGTGGTGTCGATTGCGACCGAGCGTGCGGCCCGCGGTGGGGTCCTCATCAAGGATCGGCTGGCGCTGGAGACCATGCGTCGCATTGACTCCGTGTTCTTTGACAAGACGGGAACCCTCACAAGGGGTGAACCAACGGTGACCGCCATCTCAGCTCAGGCCGGACAATCAGAGGAGACGGTTCTGCGGCTCGCTGCGTCGGCGGAGGCGGATAGTGAGCACCCGCTGGCGAGGGCAATTGTTGCGGCAGCGCAGGAGAGAGGGCTTCCCGCTGTGGCGGCGACTGACTTCACCTCGTCGCCCGCTGTGGGGGTTTCCGCCAGGGTTGAGGGTGACCTCATTCAGGTGGGAGGGCCTCGGTTGCTGGAGGAGGCTGGTCGGTCGGAGGTGGCTGACGCCACACGGTGGCGGTCGGAGGGAGCCATCATTCTGCATGTGCTCAGGAACGGCGAGGTGATCGGTGGGCTCATGCTGGCCGACGAGATCCGGCCGGAGTCGCGTGATGCGGTGGATGCTTTGCACCGACTGGGTATTGAGGTGGTGATGATCACCGGCGATGCCGCGGCTGTGGCTGAGAAGATTGGTGCTGATCTGGGGATCGATCGCGTGTACGCCGGTGTCCGGCCCGGGGACAAAGCGGCGACGGTGGCCCAGGTGCAGGCGGAGGGTCGTCGGGTGGCCATGGTTGGTGACGGGGTGAACGACGCTCCGGCGCTGGCGCAGGCTGACGTGGGGATTGCGATCGGCGCGGGAACCGATGTGGCGATTGCCTCGGCCGGTGTGATCCTGGCCAGCTCCGACCCCCGCTCGGTGCTGTCTGTGATTGAGCTGTCCCGCGCGTCGTACCGCAAGATGACGCAAAACCTGTGGTGGGCGGCGGGGTACAACCTGATCTCTGTGCCGCTGGCCGCCGGGGTTCTTGCACCGATCGGTTTTGTTCTCCCCATGTCGGTTGGTGCCGTGCTGATGTCGCTGTCCACCGTGGTTGTTGCGTTGAATGCTCAGCTGCTCAGGCGCATTGTGCTCACTCCCGAGGCCAGCGTCAGGGCCGTCCTTGGTCGCTAGTTGTTGTGGCCTGGCCTCACGACGGTGACCTGGCCCGGCCTCACGAGGGTGACCTGGCCCGGGTCAACGACGTCGTCCGGACGCCCGGTCGCGTCCG
>JBQELM010000282.1:0-3529 GCA_052103915.1 Mycetocola sp.
CAGCGAACCCCGCCCACATGCGAGTGCGCGCCGGGGCCAAAGCCCCACCAGTCAGATCCGGTCCAATACGACAGGTTGTGCTGGGAACGTGTGGCCTCACTGCGCGACCAGTTACTGATCTCGTACCAGTCAAAACCAGCCTCAGCGAACCGCGAATCAGCCAGCTCATACATCTCGGCCTGCAGGTCATCATCCGGGGCACTCAACTGGCCGGAACGGATCTGCCTGGCCAGTTTGGTTCCATCCTCAACAATGAGCGCGTACGCAGAAATGTGTTCCGGTTCCAGCTCAATCGCCAGATCAACCGAGCGCTCCCACTCGGCGATGGTCTCGCCCGGCGCGCCGTAAATCAGGTCAACACTGACGGCCAGTCCCGCGGCCTTCGCGGCCCGGACAACCTCAGGCACCTTCGCCGGGTCGTGGCTGCGTTCCAGCGTTGCCAGGGTGGACGGCACAGCCGACTGCACCCCAAACGAGACCCGGGTGAAACCGCCCTCACGCAGGCGGGTGAGATACGCCTCATCAACAGAGTCGGGGTTGGCCTCCGTTGTGATCTCCGCGCCTGGCACAATCCCGTACCCACTCCGGAGAGCAGCAAGCATCTCAACCAGGTCGTCAGCGGGCAGAAGCGTTGGGGTTCCTCCCCCAAAAAACACGGTGCTGAGCGGGCGCGGGGCCACACCGGAGATGCTGAGCGCGTTGAGCGAGAGCTCAACCTCGCGGGCAACCTCGTCGTGGTAATCGGACTGCTTGGCTCCACGCAGCTCCGTCGCGGTGTAGGTGTTGAAGTCGCAATAGCCGCAGCGCACACGGCAGAAGGGCACGTGAACGTAGGCACCAAACGGCACACCAACCGCCGCAGCGGCGGCCGAGTCAGGTAGTCGCCCGTCAGCCGGCGCCGGGTCACCCAGCGGCTGAGGTCCAGCCATTAGGCGCCAGGCGTTGACCAGGCGGGCGACATGGCCCGCAGGTACGCCGTGCCCAGTGCCGTCAAACCACGCTGGTGAACCGCAGGAATGACCCGTGCGGTCAGTGACAGCGGTCGGGAGAACGCACGATACACAAACCAGACCGAGTCGTCGTCACGGTGCTCAAGCACAAACGACTGCTCGCCAGAGAACGTTGACGAGTCAACGCTGCCCAGCGCAAAGCCGGTGCGGTGCGACTCCTCGATCACAAAAACAACCCGGAAACGTCCCGAGACGGGACGTCCGCCTGCGGAACCACCGAGCGTCAGTGTTGCCCCCGCGCTGACCTCGGGAACACCGTCCTCACCAAAGCGGCGCTCACCGCTTGACCTGACCTGCTCAAGGGGAGTTCCGTCGTCGTCGTAGCGAATACCGATGTAGCTGTCACCCGCGGGGACGTGCACATCTGACACGGTGATCCCTGCGTGACGCTGCGCCGTCCAGTTGAACAGCTGCGAGCTTGCCGCGCGGAACCGCTCCACGCCTGACCCCAGACGGATCTGGTCGGAGAAGGGACTGAAACCCTCCGGCGGGTACTGCAACAGGTCACCGGCCTGGGTCGCCCCAACGGCCGCGTAGTCGACCGGCTGCTCCTCCGGGGAGGACGACGCACGCTGCCCGGTCACTTCTTTTCCTTCTTCTCGGTGTCACCGCTCAACGCGGCAATAAAGGCTTCCTGCGGGACCTCAACGCGACCAACCATCTTCATGCGCTTCTTTCCCTCCTTCTGCTTTTCAAGCAGTTTGCGCTTTCGGCTGATGTCACCGCCATAGCACTTGGCCAGAACGTCCTTCCGGATCGCCCTGATCGACTCACGGGCGATGATCCTGGCGCCAATGGCCGCCTGGATGGGCACCTCAAACTGCTGGCGCGGAATCAGGTTCTTCAGCCGCTCCGTCATCAACACACCGTAGGCGTAGGCCTTGTCCCGGTGGACGATGGCGCTGAACGCGTCAACCTGCTCACCCTGCAACAGGATGTCGACCTTCACCAGGTCGGCCTCCTGCTCGCCCATGGGTTCGTAGTCCAGGGAGGCGTAGCCCTGGGTGCGGCTCTTCAGGTGGTCAAAGAAGTCAAAGACGATCTCGCCCAGCGGCATCGAGTAGCGCAGCTCAACGCGGTCCTCGCCCAGGTACTCCATGCCCATCAGGTTGCCTCGCCGGGACTGGCACAGCTCCATGACGGTTCCGACGTAGTCCTTTGGCGTCAGAATGCCGACCTTCACGACCGGCTCACTCACGGCCTTGATCTTGCCGACCGGGTACTCACTCGGGTTGGTTACCGTGATCACACGGCCGTCATCGGTGCTGACCTCGTAGGTCACGCTCGGGGCCGTTGCAATCAGGTCAAGGTTGAACTCACGGGACAGCCGCTCGGTGATGATCTCGAGGTGGAGAAGACCAAGGAACCCGCAGCGGAAGCCAAAACCAAGAGCAACGGATGTCTCCGGCTCGTAGTTGAGGGCGGCATCCGAGAGCTTGAGCTTGTCGAGGGCCTCACGCAGGATCGGGTAGTCGCTGCCGTCGATCGGGTACAGGCCGGAGAACACCATCGGCTTCGGGTCCGTGTAGCCGGGCAGCGCCTCGGTTGCGGCCTGACGGTGGGTGGTGACGGTGTCACCAACCTTGGAGAGCCGAACGTCCTTCACACCCGTGATCAGGTAGCCAACCTCACCAACCGCGAGTCCCTGCGACGGCTTGGGCTCCGGTGAGCTCACACCGATCTCCAGCAGCTCGTGGGTACTCCCGGTTGACATCATCTGGATGCGCTCGCGGGGGTTGAGCTTGCCGTCCACCATGCGGACGTAGGTGACAACACCGCGGTAGCTGTCGTACACGGAGTCAAAGATCATGGCACGCGCCGGAGCGTCCGCGTTGCCGACCGGGTTGGGCACTCGCTGGACCACACGGTCAAGAAGCGCCTCAACACCCATACCGGTCTTGCCCGAAACCTTCAGGACGTCATCGGGTGAGCCGCCGATGAGGTCAGCGATCTCTTTGGCGTACTTCTCCGGGTCTGCGGCGGGGAGGTCAATCTTGTTGAGGACCGGGATGATCTCCAGGTCGTTCTCCATCGCCAGGTACAGGTTGGCCAGCGTCTGCGCCTCAATACCCTGGGCGGCGTCAACAAGCAGAATTGCGCCCTCGCAGGCGGCAAGGGACCGGGACACCTCGTAGCTGAAGTCAACGTGACCGGGGGTGTCGATCATGTTCAGCGCGTAGGACGTACCGTCGACATCCCATGGCATCCGAACGGCCTGCGACTTGATGGTGATACCGCGCTCGCGCTCGATGTCCATCCGGTCGAGGTACTGGGCACGCATGTCGCGGTCGCTGACCACGCCGGTGATCTGCAGCATCCGGTCGGCCAGCGTCGACTTGCCGTGATCGATGTGGGCAATAATGCAGAAGTTACGGATCTGCTCCGGATCGGTGGCGGCGGGCTGCAACGCCTGGATAGCTCGTGGGCTCACGCGGTCCTCGGGGTCTGACGGTCGATGATCTGACCATCCTCTCATGCCCCGCCGTGCCCCACGTGCCCCGCGCGGGCAAAACCGCCAC
>JBQELM010000283.1:0-3508 GCA_052103915.1 Mycetocola sp.
CGAACGACGCGTTCACGGACGCGGAAGCGGAGGGCTGGCCCGCGCGCGAGTGACGCACAACAGCAGAGCGCCCCGCGGATCCATTGGGGGAGAGGCGGATCCGCGGGGCGCTGGTTCGAGGGTGCTTAGGCGTAGGCCTTCTGCACGCGGCCGATGAGGCGGAGGAAGGTGCCGGGGTACATCTCGAGGAACGCCTTCGTGTCGGCGTTCGTCACCTCGCCGGTCTCGCTGATCAGGCCCGGTGTGAGCTGGATGAAGCCCTCGGGCTGGCCCATCACGATCGCGTTGACGTGGCTCAGGATGGCCTTGAGGTGCTGCTGCGCGGCGGCGGTGGCGATTCCGCCCTGTGAGGCGCCGATGACGGCGACGGGCCGACCGCCGAAGGAGAAGTTGCCGTAGGGACGGCTCGCCCACTCGATCGCGTTCTTCAGTACGCCGGGGATCGACCGGTTGTACTCGGGCGTGATGATGATGACACCGTCAACGTCGGCGATGGCCTGCTTGAACTCCGTCGCGACGGCGGGGTAGTCGCCGTCAAAGTCGGAGGTGTAGAACGGCAGCGATGAGATCGGGATCTCTGTCAGGGTGACACCGGCAGACGGGGCCAGCTTGACGAGTGCGTTGAACAGCGCACGGTTGACGGAGGTGGACGAGATGCTGCCGACGACGGCACCGATGGTTACGGTCATGAACCTGACTTTCTGTGGGAAAAAGCGCGGGCAGCTCCGTTCGGAGTGACCGGGGCCGCGCACACATGAATATTCATACGCATAAACCACCGATGGGGTGTCATCATTCCCTCCCCACCCAACTTTGTGGCCCATGCCTAGGATTGTGAGTAGCCATTCCCACCTCCCCGCACCTCGGAGCCCCGTGACCCAGACCACTCCCCTCGCCGTTGTTGCAGCCGTGATCAGTGACAGCACCGGGCAGATTCTGTGCGCCCAAAAGGACCGGGGGCCGCACGCCGGGCAGTGGGAGTTTCCCGGTGGCAAGGTTGAGCAGGGTGAAACACCACCCGATGCCCTCGTCAGGGAGATTGAGGAGGAGCTCGGCTGCCCCATCAGCGTGGGCGATCGGCACATCAGCACCGCCCACAGCACGCCGGACCTGTCGCTTATTCTGACCACCTACCGCTGCACGCTCACCGGGGTCCCACCCGTTGCACGGGAGCACAGGGACATCCGCTGGCTTCCCGCCGCCGCACTGAACACCCTCGACTGGGCGCCCGCGGACCGGCCAGCCGTTGATGCGCTCGTCAGCGAGGCCACGCACAATGGGACGATGACATCCTCACCTGCCCCGTCTTCTCCTGCCCCGTCCTCCCTGACCGTTGAGGTTGTCCGCGTATTCACCACGGCGGAGGGCGACCTCGGAAACGAGCTGGGCATTGTCCTCGCATCGGCGGCGTGTGCGGGACGCGAACAGCAGATCGCGGCCTCGCTTGGCTTCAGTGAGACGGTTTTCATCTCCGCGCTCACGCCGGAGGCCGCAACCATGCGCATCTTCACCCCGGGAAGCGAGCTTCCTTTTGCCGGTCACCCGAGCGTGGGGACGGCGTGGTGGCTGGCCAACCGAGGCACCCCGGTCGAGGCGCTTGAGGTCCCAGCAGGACGGGTCTCGGTCCGGATCGACGGCGAAACCGTCTGGATCAGTGGGCGAGGCGAGTGGGCTCCGCCATTTGCCTTCACGCGGCTCCCCTCCGCCGCCGAGGTGGATGCCCTCACCCCCTCCGACTTCCAGGAAGGCAAGAACTACTTCTATGCCTGGACCGACGAGCCCGCCGGGGCGTTGCGCAGCCGCCTGTTCGCCTCCGCGATCGGTGTAGCTGAGGACCAGGCGACCGGCTCCGCCGCCATCCGGCTGAGCGCAGACCTGGGCCGGGACCTGTCCATCACTCAGGGGCTCGGCTGTCTGCTGACAACCAGGCACGTCGGTGATGGTGTCATCGAGGTCGGCGGCCGCACGGTCTGGGATCGCACGATCAACCTTCCTGTGTAGCCGTGCACTCCGACCTCGCGCAGCTCTCACTTCAGAATCAGTGAGTCAGAGTCGCGTGAATCTGCGCGATACCGCGAGCCCGGCTATCTGATCCGCTATCCCCTGTTTTGCACAGCCCAACCGGCGTAGCGCAGGTTCAGGACGTCACCAACGTACAGATCGGTGTCAAACAGATTGACTTCAGACGTGCTGTTCAGGAATCGCAGGTCCTCGGCGCTCACGCCCAGCCGCTTCGTCACAGCCCCAACGGAGTCATTGGCCGCGACGGTGTAGCTGAGGGGAGCGCCCGCACCATCGAGCTCAACAGCCCCCGTGGCACCCGACGCGGGGCCACCGTCGGCGAGCGTCATCAGCCACGGTCGCGTGGGCTCGGAGGTCCAGGTGACCGGAGCGACGGCAACAATCGGGTATCCGCAGGTGTACGTATCGTAATCGGGGACGTCGTTGATGGAGGCATTCACCACAACGGAGCCCCAGTTCCGTGGCTCTCCACCGAGCAATCCCACTGTCGCGTCGTAACTACCGCTCTCCTCCGCGGGTATCTCCCCCGTCAGGTTGAGGGAGTAGTTCTGGTCGGGACACCGGTCACTCGGGTCGCTCACCCTGGGCGCAAGAGAGAAACTCACCACATCAAAGTCTGGTGAGCTAAAACCGTCAACCTCGAGGGTGAACACACCGTTGTTGTTGTGAATCTCAACCTGGCCAAGCGATACCCCTTCGGGCGTTGTCAGTGTGCCCGCCCCGATGACTCCCTGCGCAACCTCAATCGGCTGCGGGACCGCAGGTTTTGCCGTGGCACCGGGCGTCGCTGTCACCTGTCCGTGCACGGCGGGAGAACTCAGCTGCTCTGAACCAGCGGGCACCTCCGCCTGCGACGCGACGGTGCATCCCACCAGCAGGCCACTCACCACCGTGACGGCGATGGCCAGACCTGCGACCTGGACCGGGCGAATACGGGACGACGGGAGCTGAGGCATCCCCCGAGCGTAGTGGGGTGCCGCCCGAACCCGCTAGGGTCCGCCCCAGCCACGAACCCCGCATACAACAACGAGGGCCCCACACCAAACGGTGCGGGGCCCTCGTTCTGCGTAAAACCGGTGCTTACCAGCTCGACTTGGTGATGCCGGGCAGTTCGCCCTTGTGCGCCATGTCGCGGAAGCGGACACGCGAGATGCCGAACTTCGTCAGCACACCACGGGGGCGGCCGTCGATGGCGTCGCGGTTGCGAACGCGGGCAGGCGAAGCGTCGCGGGGAAGCTTCTGCAGGCCCAGACGAGCGGCCTCGCGGGCCTCGTCGCTGGCGTTCGGGTCAACAAGGGTCTTCTTCAGCTCGAGACGCTTTTCGGCGTAACGGGCGACGATAACCTTGCGCTGGTCGTTCTTAGCGATCTTGCTCTTCTTAGCCATAAGACTTAGCGCTCCTCTCGGAACTCAACGTGCTTGCGCACTACGGGGTCGTACTTCTTGAGCACGAGACGGTCGGGGTTGTTGCGACGGTTCTTGCGGG
>JBQELM010000284.1:0-3465 GCA_052103915.1 Mycetocola sp.
CCGGAGAGCTCAATCGCCGGCAGGTAGAAGAAGATCGACACCAGCAGGCCAAGAACCAGACCGGTCACAACGGTCAGCGCGCTGAAGCTCCCCCACAGCAGGCACCAGAGCAGAGCGAGGCCAAGCAGCAGAACGGTGTGACTGGTCAGTCGCCCCATACGGGTGATGGCTGTCCTCATGGTGCACTCCCTTCCAGCTCTGGCAGCCCATTCGGGAAGACCAGCGAGGTGTAGTTCGACGGATCAATCAGGTCCTGCGCTGTGCGATCGGAGTAGTCGTAAATGGGGCCGGCAAAGAAGGTCAGCACCAGCGTCAGACCAACCATTCCCGTCGCCGAGACGTACATCAGCGCACTGTTTTCCTTGGTCGATACGGCACCGTCATCCTCCGGGCTCTCGCTGAGCGAGTCAAGCAACGGCGACTCGTAACCCTCGTCAACCTCTTCCTTGCTGCGCCAGAACGCCATGTTCCAGACGCGGACAAGCGTGTACAGGGTCAGCAGCGAGGTCACGATACCCGCGACGATGAGGACATAGCTCAGCGGTGTTCCCACATCAACACCGGCCCTGAACAGCCCAATCTTGCCGAGGAACCCGGAGAACGGGGGCAGACCGCCCAGGTTCATGGCACCGATGAAGAACAGGCCGGCGACAAACGGGGCGGCCTTCATCATTCCGCCCAGTCGGGACAGCGAGGTTGTGCCGCCGATGCGTTCCACAAGTCCTGTGATGAGGAACAGCGTGGTTTGAACAACGATGTGGTGGACAACGTAGTAGACGGTTGCCGTCATTCCCAGCTCTGAGCTGAGCGCCACACCAAAGATCAGGTAACCGATGTGGCTCACCAGGGTGAAGGACAGCAGTCGTTTGATGTCGGCCTGGGCCACGGCACCGAGTATTCCGACGATGAGCGTCAGCAGTGCCACGATCATGAGCGGCGTCTGCAACGGCACATCCCTAAACATCACGCTGTCTGTCCGGATGATCGCGTAGACACCAACCTTGGTCAGCAACCCGGCGAACACCGCCGTCACGGGCGCGGGAGCGGTCGGGTAGGAGTCGGGCAACCAGAACGAGAGCGGGAACACCGCGGCTTTGACGGCAAAGCCCATCAGCAGGGCGATGCAGAGGATGACCTGAACGTTCATGGGCAGCTCAGCGACCCGTTCACCGACCAGCGCAATGGTGACCGTTCCGGTCGCGCCATAAATGAACGCAATCACGGCGAGGAACAGCAGCGACGAGATCAGGCTGACAACGATGTAGGTCACACCGGCCTTGATCCTGGCACCGGTCCCGCCGAGCGTCAGCAGCACGTAGCTGGCCGCGAGCAGCATCTCAAAACCGACGTACAGGTTGAACAGGTCACCGGCCACAAAAGCGTTAAAGAGTCCGGCTGCCAGGATCAGGTAGGCGGGGTGGAAGATCGAGGTCGGTGTTTCTGCGTCGCCGTCGGCGATTCCCTGACCGGTGGCAAACACAAGAACACCAAGCAGCATCAGGGCCGAAACCAGAAGCATGATGGCGGAGAGCCGGTCAACCACCAGCACGATTCCCCACGGCGGCTCCCAGCCGCCGAGGTTCACCGAGATCGCCCCCTGGGTGTCCACAAGGAACAGCAGGACGGCGGAGATCACCACAACCGAGCTCAGACCAAGAACGCTGATCACAACCTGGAGTCGACGGCTACGTCCAACGACAAGGGTGAGGGCTGCCGCGATCAGCGGGATGATGACAACGAGGGGAACAAGTGCGTTCATTTGTCATCTCCCTTCGTCTCGGTTGAGGCTTGTTTGGCCGCGGCCTTCTGCGCCCGTTTTTTGTCTGAGGATTTACCCGCTGCCTTCTCCGCGGCCTTTTCCGCCGCCTTCTCCGCGGCAGATCGCGAGTTGTCGTTGTCGTCCTCCGCGTGCTCGTCACTCTCATCGAGCGCGCGCTGGATGGCGGCATCGTCGTCGTCAACGGATCGGAAGACGGCCTCGGTCTGCTCCTCGGTTTCACCGGCGTGCTCATCGGGCAGGGTGTCTCCCTCATCACCCAGTCTGGCCAGCCACCAGCTGCGGTAGATGAGGGCGAGGATGAAGGAGGTGACACCAAAGTTGATGACAATCGCTGTCAGGATGAACGCCTGCGGCAGTGGGTCGGCCATGCCGTCCGCGCTGAGGCTGTCGCCGACAAGCGGAGGCTTCCCCGGCTCACCGCTCATCAGGAAGAGGAGGATATTTGTGGCGTTTCCGACCAGCAGGAAGCCGATCAGCAGCCGGGTCAGGCTGCGCTCCAGCATGACGTACACCCCAACGCCGTAGAGCACAGCCATCAGGATCACGAGGGTCAATGAGGCGGTCATCGGGTTCCCTCCTGTGCGCTCACGCTGAATTCGTCTGCGTTTGTATCTCCGCCCGCGTTCTCCTGGTCCGTGTCGATCTGCGCGCCGAGGCTGCGAAGAATGTCAAGGATCAGACCAACAACCACCAGGTACACACCCACGTCAAAGATGGTTGACGTTCCGAAGGACACGTATCCAAGGACCGGCAGTTCCGTGCTGAAGTACGCCGACTGGAGCGCCTCCGCACCAAAGAACAGCGAACCGGCAGCCGTTCCAACGGCCAGGATCAACCCGGCACCAAGCACCTTTCCTGGCCCAATCGGGAGGGCCTCGGCGAGCTCGTACTTGCCGGCCGCAAGGTAACGGAACACCAGGGCAAGACCCGCGAGCAGACCACCGGCGAACCCTCCGCCCGGCTCGTTGTGACCGGCGAAGAGCAGGAAGATCGACACCACAATCGCGGGGTGGAACAGCAGCCGGACAACAACCTCGATCAGAAGCGACCGGTTGGAGACCGTGAGGGTTTTCCCGCCGACAAGCCAGGCCTGGCGAGGTCCGGCATTGGCCGCGGCTGACACGTGCGGGTCAGCGGGCGCACTCCGACGACGCTCAAGCCGCGACCGGCGATCACCCGACACACGCTTGAGGTCGTTGTTCCGCGTCCGCACGAACAGGAGGCTGGCGATACCCGTTGCCACAACAACCAGGACGGAGATCTCGCCCATGGTGTCCCAGGCTCGGATATCAACAAGCATGACGTTGACGATGTTGCGACCGTGACCACCCTCATAGGCCAACCGAGGCAGCTCGGCCGTAATGGGTGCGTGCTGGCGGGCCGCGAGCGCAATCAGGCCGACAACTCCCATCACGATCGCCACCGCCGTTGCGATGATCGCGCGCCGGATTTTCTTGTCCGGCTCCTTGCTGGCGTACATCCGCGAGGGAAGCCGCCGCATCACCAGGATGAAGACGACAAGGGTGATGGTTTCAACAAGCGCCTGCGTCAGCGCGAGGTCCGGCGCCCCGTGGAATGCAAACAGCACAACCATTCCGAAACCGGTGACACCCACGAGCAGAACCGCGGCCATGCGTTGCCGTGCTCTGGCCGCTCCCAGTGCCGCAACGATCATGATGATGGCG
>JBQELM010000285.1:0-3455 GCA_052103915.1 Mycetocola sp.
TGACACCATCGCGGTCGGCAACAGTGAGTCGGCGCTGTCCGGTGTCGGCGCCAATAAAGCCAGCAACGAAGTCATTCGCCGGCTGAGCCAGAATCTCCTGCGGCGTCCCCTGCTGGGCGATCTCACCGCCGGTGCGAAGAATCACAACGCGGTCCCCCAGCAGGAACGACTCGTTGATGTCGTGGGTCACAAACACGATTGTTTTGGCCAGCTCGCGATGCACACGAAGAAGCTCACTCTGCAGTTCGGCCCGAACAAGCGGGTCTACGGCACCAAACGGCTCATCCATGAGCAGAATGTTGGGGTCGGAGGCCAAACCCCGTGCCACGCCGACACGCTGTTGCTGGCCACCGGACAGCTGTGCCGGGTACCGCTCCGCCAGCGAGCGGTCAAGCGACACCGTGTCCATGAGCTCCAGCCCACGTTCCCTGGCCTTCGCCCGCGGCACCCTGTTCAGCCGAAGGACGGTTGTGATGTTGTCAAGAACGTTCCGGTGCGGCAGGAGCCCGCCGTTCTGCATCACGTAGCCGATACGACGGCGAAGCTGGACGGGGTCAAGGCCAGCAACGTTGTCGCCGTCGATGAGGACGGAGCCCTCGCTCGGATCAACCATTCGGTTGACCATCCGGAGCAGCGTCGTCTTTCCGCACCCGGATGACCCCACAAATACCGTGATCTGACGCGCGGGGATCTGCAGGTTGAACCGATCAACCGCGACCGTACCGTCCGGATAGGTCTTACGAACGTTCGTGAACTCGATCATGGTTGTTGCCCGTTCCCGTTCCCGTTGGCGGTGGCGTTGGCGCGTCTTCAGCGTAGCGAAGCGGTTACAGACGACACCAGCATTCGACATATGCCGTCATCGTTGTCATGCGATGCCCCGTGGTGTCGCCGTCGGCTCCGGGGATGCAGCCAGGTAGCCGCGGAGCAGTTCCATCGCTGACGCCGGCAGCTCACGAAGTGGCGCCGGAACGGTTCCCGTTATTCCGTGAACCTCCGCAGCCAGAGCCGCGGCAACCCGCATACTCCCCCAGGTCGCGTACAGCTCCCACAGCACACGATCCTCAGTCGCCAGGTCATCCAGCTGAGCAGAATCGGATGTGCGCGCTCGGGTGGCAATGTCCATTGCCCGCTGCGGAAGCACACCGGCCAGCACACTGTGCCAGGCGTCGTATCCCGCGGCGATCGCTGTTGCTGCCGCCGCGTCGCCACTTGTTCCCCAGCGTGTTGTGGGTCCAGCGCTCCGCCTGGCCTCGCGCACCTCGTCTGCCACCTCATCACGACCGCCCGCGTGCGGCGGCAGCTTGATCGCCGTCACACCGGGGATACGGAGAAGCCGTGCACGTACCTCTGGGCTGAGCCGGGTGTGACTGGTCGCCGGGTTGTCGTAAACGCAGATGGGGACGGAGGCGTCGGCAGCCACCCCGGCAAAGAGATCGTGGACCTCCGCCTCGCTGAGCGGCTGATAGGCCAACGCCGAGAGCAGTACTCCTGCGGCACCCGCATCCTCCGCCCGCCGGACGTGCTCCCGAACAGTGTCCGTCGCCAGAGCGCTCACACCAACAATGACGGGGGTTGACCCCGCAGTGGCGACGGCTGTTTCTGTGACTCGCTGACGCTGCGCAGGGGTCAGGTACGTTCCCGCGCCGGTCGACCCCAGAACGGCGAGTGAGTCAACACCGGCCTCGACGGACGCCGCGGCGAGGCGGGTGACCGCATCGGTGTTGACACCCGTTGAGCTCAGCGGGCTGAGCAGATAGGACACCACACCGGAGAAGGGCGACTGCACGGCGGACTGAGCCGGCCGGGCGGGCGAGGGCTGTGTCACCGCGTGCCCCGTCGGGGTCGTGCCGGTCGTTGTGTCCGGCGTCCTGACCGTTGCCGTTGCCGTTGCCGTTGCCGTTGCCGTTGCCGCCCAGCGTCCCTCTCGGTGCAGCACGGTGATCGGGTGCTCAAATGCCGCGGTGATGTGCGCAGAGGTCAGCACCTCACGAACCGGCCCCGCTGCGACCGCACGTCCGTGCGCGATCAGCAGTGCGTGCGAGGTGCTTGCCGGGAGTTCCTCCACGTGGTGCGTCACCAGGATGGACGCAACCTCCGGCCGCTGGACACTCATGCGATCGAGGGCGTCAAGGAGCTGCTCCCGCGCGGCAACGTCAAGTCCCGTTGTGGGCTCGTCAAGCAACAACAGCGCGGGATCGGCGATGAGCGCCCGCGCAATCAGCGCCCGCCCCCGCTCGCCCTGCGACAGCACCGGCCAGCGACGCTCCGCGCGCTCGGACAGCCCCAGCTCGGCGATCAGCTCATCGGCGGCGGCCAGCTCCGCGCGGCTGGGTTCCCAGCGCAAGCGTCGTTCGATGGTCCCGGTGAGCCCGGTCAGAACAACCTCTCTCAATGTCAACGCCGACTGCAACGGGTGCCGGGGTGTGACGTGCCCGATCCGCTGACGAAGTTCGCTGACATCAACCCGACCCAACCGGGATCCAAGAACATCAACCGTGCCACGGCTGGGGTGGGTCACGGCACCGCACAGCGAGAGCAGGGTGCTCTTTCCCGCACCGTTTGGCCCGAGGAGCGCCCAGTGCTCACCCGCTGCAACGCTCAGTGACACATCGTCAAGGAGGACGGAGCCGTCCCGCCGAAGGTCAACGGATCTGAGGTCAAGAACGGGGGTGCTCATCACAAAAGCCTACAAGCGCGCAGCATCCCGCGTCGCCCCATATGACCCCATAGCCGTCCTCACACCGCCCCGGGTTACAGCCGCCGCGGCCCCTGGCCTGTCTGGGCCAGCTCATCGGCAGGGTTCAGCAGGGCGCACGCCTTCATCGACAGACAGCCGCAGCCGATGCAACCGGTGATCTCCGCGTCAAGCTGGTCGATGGTACGCCGACGTTCCCTCAGCTGTTCCCGCCACATCCGCGAGGTCCGTTGCCAGGCCTGGTGCGTTGGTGTGGCGTCAAGCGGAATCGTGTCGAAAACGTCTTTAACATCGGCCAGGGGGATGCCGATCCGTTTGGCCACAATCAGCAGCGAGATCCGTCGGAGCATATGCCGGGGGTACCTGCGCTGATTTCCTTCGGTTCGCACCGACGCGATCAGGCCAAGCCGCTCCCAGTAGTGCAGCGCCGACACCGCAACACCCGTTCGTTCGCTCACCTCCCCGATCGCGAGCAGATCGTCGGGTCCCGGTGTGCCGTTGTCGTCAGAGGAAACGTGCGGCTGTGTACTCATCCGGATAGTCCCTTCTGGCTGCGCGACGGACCACTGTGATCTCCGCGGCGGGTCTGTCGCCTTGACCTCAACCATAGTTGAGGTTTTAGAGTTACAGTGTTGCTCGCCGCCGCACCCTCGCGCGCCAGCACCCCACCCGACAACACCCCGTAGCTGCCCAGGAGGATCAGTGACCTATGTGATCGCGCTTCCCTGCGTGGACGTCAAGGACCGTGCCTGTATTG
>JBQELM010000286.1:0-3422 GCA_052103915.1 Mycetocola sp.
CTGCACTGCCCTAGCCTGGTGGACGGCCGCGAACAGTTCCGGCCGAAAGGAACCCCCGCCCCATGATTCGTCGACGCACCGCTGCCGCCGCACTCCTGATCAGCGCTCTTGCCCTCACCCTGAGCGCCGGTCCGGCGCAGGCTCGGCCCTCAGCCCCCGTATCAACGCAGGCCAGCGTGGTGACGGTGCAGGCAATCGCAATAAAGACGCAGGTGACCGCGGCGTCAGTACGGGCCGGTGGCGGCCCCGTCCAGGCTAAAAAGAAGGTGACGGTGTACAAGAACTGCACCGCGCTGAACAAGAAGTACCCGCACGGCGTTGGCCTGAAGAAAGCAAAAGACAAGGTGAAGGGCAAGACCAAACCCGTCACCAACTTCACCCGCAACGACGCCGTCTACAAGGCAAACAAGAAGAGCGACCGCGACAAGGACGGCATCGCCTGCGAGAAGCGCTAGCAGCCGAGCTGACCGGGCCGGCTCAGGCCCGGTGGCCCGGAACCGAACGTCGTCGGTCCAGGCACACCGCGGCCCGCGCTGAGCTACTCAGCCCAGGCGTCTGAGGTGATCGTCGGGATTGAGGCGGTCACAACCGACCCGTCCTCACGGACAGCACCCGTGATGGTGCTTGTGCTCGGGGCCTCATCGGTGAGCACCGGACCCTGCGTACGCAGCGCAACCGTGACCGGTTCACCCGCACGGACATGAACCTCCGTGCCGCACACCGACAGCTCGGCGGAGGAACCGTCCTCCACAACAAACGTCATCTCCGACTGGCTCAGCTCCACCCGCACCCGGGTTCCCTTGATGGTCAGACGGAACGTCAGCTCGTCCCAGTCGTCGGGAAGGCGCGGCTCAAAACTGATCGCCCCACCCGGGTCGCGCATGCCGGCAAAGCCGTACACGAGCGCGGTCCAGATGCCGCCGGTTGAGGCAACGTGGATGCCGTCACTAGTGTTCTTGTGCAGGTCAGCCAGGTCGGTGAACAGTGCCTGAAGGAAGTAGGTCTTGGCCAGCGAGGCGTACCCCACCTCCGCGGCAATGACGGACTGCACCACAGCCGACAGCGTGGAGTCGCCGGTGGTCAGGGCGTCGTAGTACTCAAAGTCGCGACGCTTCTGATCAAGGGTGAACTCCTGACCCTGCAACAGCAGCGCCAGCACCACGTCGGCCTGCTTCAATACCTGGAAGCGGTAGATCACCAGGGGGTGGTAGTGCAGCAGCAGCGGGCGCTTCGACTCCGGAGTCTTCTCCAGGTCCCAGACCTCCTTGTCGAGGAAGTCGGCGTCCTGGGCGTGGATGCCCAGGTGCTCGTCGAAGGGAATCTCCATCGCCTCGGCGGCCCTGGCCCACTCGCTGATCTCGGCCTCGTCAAGGTTCAGGCTGTCGGCGATGCGCTCGTAGGAGGCCGGGTCGTGCTCGGCCAGGTAGCGGCAGGCGGAGACCGCTGAGCGCAGGTTCGCCCGTGCCATGACGTTGGTGTACAGGTTGTCGTCCACAACGGCCGTGTACTCGTCCGGGCCGGTGACACCGTCGATGTGGAAGGTGTGGTCGCCGTTTCTGCGCCAGAAACCCAGATCAACCCAGAGCCGAGCCGTTTCGATGAGAATGTCGGCCCCGCCACGCGCAAGGAAATCGGTGTCGCCGGTGATGCCAACGTACTGCGTCAGGGCGTGGGCGATGTCAGCATCAATGTGGTACTGGGCTGTTCCTGCCGCGTAGTAGGCGCTGGACTCCAGTCCGTTGATGGTGCGCCACGGGAACAGGGCACCCCGCTGGTTCAGCTCAACCGCGCGGTCGCGGGCCGCATCAAGCATGCTGTGCCTGAACCGGAGTGCGTTGCGGGCGACGTTGGGCGAGGTGTAGCTCAGGTAGGGCAGCACGTAGATCTCGGTGTCCCAGAAGTAGTGCCCGCCGTAACCGGAACCGGACACACCCTTGGCAGCCACACCCTGACCGTCGCTTCGCGCGCTGGCCTGGGCAAGCTGGAACAGGTTCCAGCGGACAGCCTGCTGGATGGCGGGCTGGCCACTCACGGTCACGTCCGTCCTGGCCCAGTAGTCGTCAAGCCAGCTGCGCTGGCCGGAGAACAGCTCCTCGGCGCTGACCTCCGCCGCCCGGTCAAGGGTGCGGTGGCAGCGGTCGCCGAGCTCGCGCGTGGGGACACCCCGCGAGGTGTGGTAGCTGATGGTCTTCACCAGTCGGGTGGTGCGACCGGCCGTGGCCTGAACACGGTACACCTGCTTGGCGATGTCGTCGTCGAGCACGGTTGACTCACTCCACACATCCGCCGACTCCAGCCGGTGCTCCGCGCCGACAGCGATCGTCATTTTGGAGTTGGTGGTGCGGTACCCAAGCACCTGCCGGGATCCGCGAGCGTCCTTGTACCGTGGGCGGAGAACCCTCTCATCAAAGGCCTCAGCCTTGCGCGGGTCAACCGGGCCTCCGCTGCCGCCGCCTGGCGCTGGTTCGTAGTCGTCCCTGGTGTCCTGCCGGTTGATGATCTGACTGGACAACAGCAGCGAGGCACGGTCGTCGAGCACGGTGACCTCGTACTCGATGACACCAAGGTGCCGGTCGCTGAAGGACGCAAAACGTCGTGACCTGATGTGCACACGCTTGCCCGCCGGGGTGCGCCAGACGATGTCCCGCTCCAGGTATCCGCCACGGAAGTCAAGGCGGCGACTGTAGTCGAGGATGTCCGCATCGTTGATGGAGAAGGGCTCATCGTCGACGTAGAGCCGAATGGTCTTGGCATCCGGTGCGTTGATGATGGTCTGCCCCACCCGGGCAAAACCGAACGCCTCCTCGGCGTGACGGATCGGCCAGGTCTCGTGGAACCCGTTCACGAAGGTGCCCTGCTGGTAGCCGTCGCGCCCCTCGTCACTGTTGCCGCGAATGCCAAAGTATCCGTTACCGACGGAGAAGTTGGTCTCCGTCACACCGGCATCTGAGGACGGGGACGTCTCAACGAGCGCCCACTCGTCGACGGGGAAACGGTTCCGGTCCAGTGGGTCCGAGTTGATCGGCTTCATTCGTGCGGCCTTCCAATACGTGGTGGGGTGTGCGGGCGACAGAGTCGACGGGTGGTGGAGCGCGGTGACGGGTGCGATGGTGCGATGGGTGTAGTGCGTGGGTGCGCGTGATGCGGTGTGTGGGCGTTTAGCGGTGCGAGCTACTGACCCGCAGTCCGGCCTATAGAGCCGTGTGCAGCGCGGGGACCAGATCGGCCAGATCGGTTACAACAAGCTGTGCCCCGGCGTCAACCAGCGCGGCCGAACCAACACCACGGTCAACGCCAACAACAAGGCCAAACTTGCCTGCAGCACCTGACTCAACACCGGAGGTGGCGTCCTCAAGGACAACACACTCGCCAGCGCTCAGACCCAGCTTGGCCGCGGCGTCCAGGTAGGTGGCCGGGTCAGG
>JBQELM010000287.1:0-3410 GCA_052103915.1 Mycetocola sp.
GTCCCCGTGCCTCAACATCCACCCCGAGGCCGCCGCTTGTTGAGTCGTGTTCTGTGGCAAGAACCTCTGAAATTCGCTCGGCAGAAACCACAGCGCGCGGCACCATCATCGCCATAAAGGTGGCCATCATCACGGCGACCAGGATCTGAAGCAGATACTGCAGGAACGCCGTCAGAGCGCCAACCTGCATCTCACCCGAATCAATCCGGTGCGCCCCAAACCAGAGCACCGCGGCCGTGGCCATGTGCAGAATCATCATGATGATCGGGAACATCAGAACAAAGACGTTTCCGACCCGGACAGACACCGACGTCAGCGACCCGTTAGCGTCAGCAAACCGGGCACGCTCGTACCGCTCACGCACAAAGGCGCGGATCACACGAACACCAATGAGCTGTTCACGCAGCACACCATTAATCCCGTCAATTCGCTCCTGCATGGTCCTAAACAGCGGAATCAGGATGGCAACCAGTCCGCTCACCACAACACCAAGCACCGCGACCGACACCCAGACCAGCCAGGAGAGTCCCACATCCTCACGCAGCGCCATCACAACACCACCGATACACATGATCGGAGTGGACACCATCATGTTCAGCAGGATCAGGTTGAGCATCTGCACCTGCTGGACATCGTTTGTTCCGCGCGTGATCAGCGTCGGTGCACCGAAGCCATTCATCTGCTGCGCGCTGAACGCGTTCACCCGGGAAAACACGTCACGACGAAGGTCACGTCCCACAGACATGGACACTCGCGAGCCAAAGTACACGGCACTGATCGCTGCGGCGGCCTGAACGAGGCAGACCACAAGCATCACGCCGCCGGTGCTCCAGATAAAGCCGGTGTCGCCAAGCGAGATTCCCTTGTCAATAATCTGAGCATTCAAGCTCGGAAGATAGAGCGCAGCCAGCGTAGCGACAAGCTGAAGCCCCACCACGCAGATCACACCAACGATGTACGGGCGCGAGTATCGCGCAATGATTTTTGTGAGCATGACCGATCCCCTGGGATAAACGACATCGCGAGCGGTACTGGCGTCGCCGCGATCAATCGAGAGGGGCACACGTCTCGACGGTCACGCTGACGGTCAACCAGCTGATTGAGAATACCCCGGACCGCGGACATCCGCCTCAGCCGAACGACGGAGATCTGTGAAACGACGCCAGTGAACGCACCCCGATGATCGGGGCCAGCACAACACGGCGCACAAAAAATGTCCCGGTCAGAATCTGACCGGGACATTTTGTCTTGGTTGCGGGGGCAGGATTTGAACCTACGACCTCTGGGTTATGAGCCCAGCGAGCTACCGAACTGCTCCACCCCGCGGCACGTTTAGAAGACTAACACGGGGTGAACACGAGTGCGAATCGAGCGGGAAACGACGCCCCCTCGGGCGTGTCTGCCACTCAGGCGGTGTGCTCCGCGCGGCGCTGAAAAACCATCGCCCGGTGAACGCCTGAGCCGTTCACCGTTCCCCCGTGACGGCCAGCATTCACACCGGCAACCAGCCCCGCCGCGGCGAGGGCCTCAACGACAGCATCCGCCGTGTGCCGATAGTCAACGGTGCCGCCCACTGCAGCATCGCCCGCGACAACGTCCTCAACAACACAAACGGCACCGGGGGCAAGGAACCACTCCACCAGCTGCGCCCAGGGCTCAAGAACAGGCAACGACCCCAGCGCTCGCCCGCTGGTGAGAACAACGTCAAAAGAGTCAGGCTCGGGGAACAGATGCCTGGCCGCATACACATTCGCAAGGACAAAACGGCTGCGCTCCGCAGCATCCGACGGATGGCTCGCGCGGACCTCACTCAATCGGTCCCGAGCGGCCGCCGTTGCCACACGGGAGAAATCAATACCAACAACCTCAATACCGGAGCGGATCGCCTCATGTGCCGACGCCCCATCCCCCGACTGCAGCACAAGCACCCGTGGCCGGCCGGTAAACCGGTCGGCAATACCGTGCGAGTGAAGCCATGCTCCGGAACCAACCGGAGCCGACACTCCACCCGATGTTGCCGACGCCTCAGCGCCGCCACGAGCATGCCGGTCCCGCCAGCGGTCCTCCCACCTGCTCCGGCTCTCCTCAATCCAGGAACCGGTCCGAACATCAACAGTGGGGGCCACGTCAGATTCTTCTGCCATGACCCCCACCGTATCGTCCTCGTAGGGTGTCTACTCCCCCGACAGCTTCAGGGCACGAGACAGCGCCTCGTTCAGCTTGGCGTCAGCCTCACCGTACGCAGCCCAGTCACCGTCGGCCATCGCCTTCTCCTTTGCCGCCATTGCGTCCTTTGCGTCGTTCAGAGCGTCGCTCAGGTCGCCGGCAGGCGCCTCGGTTGCGGGCGCAGTCGGGGTGGGAGTCGCCGTACCAGTGTCCGTGTCTGTGTCGGGAGTTGACGGCACTTCCTCGCCGTCAACGCCACCGGCGCCAGAAGAATCCGGCACGGTGTCATCACCGGCAGTCGCACCGGAGTCGCCACCAAAGAGCGAGTCGAGCGCCTCGTCCAGAGTGTCCTCAAACGCCAGATCATCACCAAAGGCAACAAGCACCTTCTGCAACAGCGGGTAGCTGGTGTTACCCGACGACTTCACGTAAACAGGCTGCACGTAGAGCAGACCGCCACCAACCGGCAGCGTCAGCAGGTTTCCGTTGATGACCTCTGACTGACCCTGGCGAAGAATGTTCATCTGCGCGGAAATAGTCGGGTCAGAGTTGAAGTTGTTCTGCACCTGACCGGGGCCAGGAACCGTTGTGTCTGAGGTCAGCGTCAGCAACCGGAGCTTGCCGTACCCGTCAGACTTCACACCGTCCTCATTACCCGCGTTGGCATCGGCCGCCAGGTAACCGGTCAACACGTTTCTACTGTCATCACCGGATGTGGCGGGGATGTACGTCGAGTACAGCGAGTAGCTCGGGCTGTCCTGACCGGGCATCTGCATCGACAGGTAGTACGGGGCCTGCAGTGAGTTCTGGCCCTGCGTGTTCTGCGGATCGTCCGGGGTGACCCAGGCGTCGGTCCGCGAGTAGAACTGCCCGGCCTCGGTCACGTGGTACTGACCCAGAATGGAACGCTGAACCTTGAACATGTCGGTCGGGTACCGGACGTGGCTGAGCAGGTCGCCCGACATCTCTTCGATCGGCTTGGTGGTGTTCGGGAAGATCTTCTGCCACGACTTCAGCACCGGGTCCTCGGTGTCCCAGGCGTAGAGCGTGACCGAACCGTCATAGGCGTTGACGGTGGCCTTCACCGAGTTGCGGATGTAGTTGATGTCGTCCATCGCGAAGCCCTGCTGAACGGCCGACCCGTCGGCGAGGGTCTGCGTCAGGTTGGTGATCTTTGAGTACGGGTGGGTCGCCGAGGTGGTGTACCCATCAACGATCCACACGATCTCGCCGTCGACCACGCT
>JBQELM010000288.1:0-3410 GCA_052103915.1 Mycetocola sp.
CGTACGACTTTGGCTCGGCTGTGACGGAGGACATCACCCTCGTCGCCGGGTGGGAAGAGGCCCCCATCGTGCTGCACACGGTGACCTTTGACCCGGACAACGGTGAGGAGAGCGCTGTTGTTGAGGTGATCGACGGTGACCCTGTTGAGCGCCCGACCGATCC
This sequence comes from Mycetocola sp., assembly GCA_052103915.1. Taxonomy (GTDB): domain Bacteria; phylum Actinomycetota; class Actinomycetes; order Actinomycetales; family Microbacteriaceae; genus Mycetocola_B. The sequence goes on from JBQELM010000288.1 coordinate 164, forward strand.
GGGCCGTGAGGGGTTCACCTTCACCGGCTGGACGCTGGACGGGGCGGCGTACGACTTTGGCTCGGCTGTGACGGAGGACATCACCCTCGTCGCCGGGTGGGAGGCCGTGGTGGTTCCGACACCGACTCCAACGCCAACACCGACGCCGACGCCGACTCCGACTCCGACAACGGACCCATCGCCGACCCCTGACCAGACCCCCACGTCTGATCCGACGGAGAGCACGGAGCCCACCGCATCGCCCAGCTCATCGGCGGCCGTGACACCGGGGACATCACGCCCGTCGGTCATTGCCACGACCGGTGGTTCCCCAGAAGGACTCATGGTCGGCGCGGCAGCGGTCCTGCTGACGCTGGGCCTGGCACTGATCGCCCGACGCCGACACACACGGTCAGAGTCGTAGCGGCAGCTGCCCGCCGGGTGAGTCCGGTGCGCTGACAACCGAATGCCCCGCACGGGTTACCGTGCGGGGCATTCATTGTTGATGCAGCGGAGAGGCGGGGAGGTTATCCCATGCGCCGCATCTGCGCTGCTGCGGGGCAGTCAAACGGATCCCGCGCGGCAAGGCCCACCCGGTTCAAATACGCGATGACAATGGCGTACGACTCGATCAGGGACGTCTCGGTGTACGGCACATCATGGGTTTCGCAGTACTCGCGCACAATCACACGAGCCTTCGCCAGGTGGGGGCGAGCCATGCTGGGGAACAGGTGGTGCTCCACCTGATAGTTGAGGCCGCCCATGAGAGCGGTCGCCCACCAGCCGCCGCGGATGTTGCGGGACGTGCGAACCTGCTTGGAAAAGAAATCAAGCTTGGCGTCCCTGGCGATGACCGGCATGCCCTTGTGGTTGGGGGCAAACGAGGCACCCATGTACACGCCAAACACGGCGAGCTGGACACCAAGGAAAGCAAACGCCATGCCCATCGGCAGCATCAGGAACAGTGGTGTCAGCAGTAGCGCGAACCGCGCGGTGATGATGCCAAGCTCAAGCCAACGACCCTTCACCTTGCCCGGTGTGACCAGATATTTGATGCTCTGCATGTGCAGGTTGATTCCCTCAAGCGTCAGCAGGGGGAAAAACAACCAGCCCTGTTTGCGCGTGAGGAGCCGAATAAAACCACGCGATTGTGCAGCATCCTCCTCAAGGAAGGAGATGGTGTCGACCTCAATATCCGGATCTTTTCCGACCCGGTTGGGGTTGGCGTGGTGGCGGGTGTGCTTGGAATCCCACCAGGCGTAGCTCATGCCGATGGACCCGGCCAGGATGCGCGCTAGCCGGTCGTTGGCTGGCCCCGTGGAGAGGATCTGGCGGTGCGCCGCCTCATGGGAGAGGAACGCGATTTGCGTAAAAACAAGTCCAAGTGCCCCGGCAACAATCAGCTGGAACCAGCTGTTGCCGAGCAGGATAAACGCGGTGATGCAGGCAGCGAGTGCCACCAGGATTCCGGCGGCAACAGCCGCGTAGAACCGGGGTGCTCGGCGGAGAAGGCCGCCCTCGCGGACCACCTGGGACAGTTGGGTGTACGTGCGCGCCATGGGCGGGAACGTCTCGGATGTGGCGTAGGTCTGGCGAATCGGTCCAAGGACGGAGTCGTGAGTAGTGGTGGGGGAAGAGATGAGTGGTACCCGCCTGTGTCGGTGACAACCGCCATCGTTGTCGGCCCGGAGCTCAGGGCGGTTGCCCCTCGCTACCGCAACTGTAAATGGCCGATCATGCGGCACGGGCTATGTGCGGGGTTTCAGGGGTGGATGCTCAGCCCTGGCTGGCTATGTCTCGTCGGTCAGCGGCAGGCTGAACGCCCACACGGTGACGGGGTTCTCCGACTCAAGGACCTCAAAGTCGCCTTCGGGTGTCCGCACAAAACCGAACTCGCGGTACAGCCGGTGCGCACCGGTCATGTATGTCGCTGAGTGCAGGCCAAGCCGGGTGGCTCCGAGCCGCCTGGCGTTGTTGACGGCCGCGGTCAGCAGCTGACGTCCCAGCCCCCGCCGCCGAGCCGAGGGCGCAACAGCCAACAGTGAGCACCAGGCGGCGCCGTCCTCGGCCAGGGTCCGTGAGGTGGAGAGCGTCGCGATCAGGGAACCGTCGGCGTCCGCGCCAAACCAGATGTCCTCCTCGGCGACCCGGTCCTGCGGTCGGCTCAGCCGCTGGAGGTAGCTGTCGCTGAGCGGTGCGTAGTCGGCGTCGTAGGCCGTGACGAGCAGCTCGGCGATCTGCGGCAACTCCGCCGCATCTGCGAGGCGAATGGTGAGGGCGGGGGAGGGGGAAGCGGCGGGGAGGTTCTCTGTCATGATCACGTCAATTATCGACCACAAACGCTCCCGCCGCCGTCACGGTCGTAGGCTCGTCATGTGAGTACGTTTACCCCCGCCCCATCCGCAGCCTCGCCCCAGGGTGTGCGCCCGCTTCGGACCGGCATTCTGGCGTTTGTTGAGCACGGTGCCGTTGCAGATGGCCGCTCAGCGGGACTGAGCGAGGGGCTCGCGCTGGTGGAGCTGGCCGAGGAGCTGGGCTACGGCACCGCGTTTGTGCGGGCCAGGCACCTGGAGGACTACCTGTCCTCCCCGCTGACGTTCCTGGCCGCGGCCGCCCAGCGCACCGACCGGATCGGCCTGGGCACAGCCGTGATCCCGCTGCGCTATGAGGACCCGATCCGCCTGGCAGAGGACGCGGCCACCGTTGACCTGCTCAGCGGCGGTCGGCTTGAGCTGGGGTTCAGCGGGGGATATGCCCAGAACGAGGCGGTGTTCTCACCCGTCTACGGACCCATCTCCCGACCCTTTGCCGAGGAGGGCGAGCACCGGCTGCGACGGTTCCTTGACGCCGTGTCGGGTCGGCAGGTGACAACCGCTGACGAGCACACCGGCTTCGCCCCGGCGGGTGCACCACTGCGGGTGCAGCCGGAGGCGCCGGGACTGGCCGACCGGGTGTCCTACGGTGCCGGGCGTCTCGCCTCCGCGACCAGGGCGGGCGAGCTGGGCGTTCACCTTCAGCTGTCAACGCTGAGCACGGGACGCGACGGCAGCGACTTTGAGACCGGGCAGCTCAGTCAGATCCGTGCCTATCGCGCCGCACGTGCCGCCGTCACCGATGCACCCGGTCATGTCAGCGTTAGCCGGATGGTGCTCCCGCTCCTGAGCAACACCGACCGAACAGACCTTGCCCCGCTGCTGGAGCGCGACGCCGACCGTCAGGCTGCGGAGCACTCGGACACCCCGCCACCCATGCAGTTTGGCCGGGTGCA
>JBQELM010000289.1:0-3407 GCA_052103915.1 Mycetocola sp.
TGCCTATCGCCGTCTCAGCGGTTATCTCGCCAGACGTGGCTATTCGGGCGTGGTCGTCAGGCAAGCAGTTGATTCGGCTCTTGGGCACGGGCGTTCGTCTCGGGTTTCATTCTCTCCGTCGTAGAATTGTGGCTATGAGTAGCGCCGCCGAGACCCCGACGTATGTTCCTGTGTCATCTGCGGCACACCAGAATGGCGAACCCCGGAGCTATGAGGTTCGCACTTTTGGGTGCCAGATGAACGTGCATGACTCCGAGCGCTTGAGCGGTTCGCTTGAAGCAGCTGGGTATGTGAAAGCTGACGGCCGTGAGGCAGACGTTGTGGTGATCAATACCTGTGCCGTTCGCGAGAACGCTGATAACAAGCTTTACGGGAATCTGGGTTACCTGGCCAGCGTGAAGAAGCGTCACGAAGGAATGCAGATCGCTGTGGGTGGATGCCTCGCGCAGAAAGACAAGAACACGATTCTTGAAAAGGCGCCGTGGGTCGACGTCGTTTTCGGAACACACAACATGGGTGCACTTCCGCGGCTCCTTGAGCGTGCGCGTCACAATGATGAGGCTCAGTTAGAGATCCTTGATTCGCTCGAGACATTCCCCTCGACTCTGCCAACAAAACGAGACTCGACCTACAGCGGCTGGGTGTCCATTTCTGTGGGGTGCAACAACACCTGCACGTTCTGTATCGTGCCCGCGCTCCGTGGAAAAGAGAAAGACCGTCGTCCAGGTGACATCCTTGCGGAGGTGGAAGCCCTTGTTGAGGATGGCGCAATCGAGGTAACGCTCCTGGGACAGAACGTGAACTCGTACGGTGTTGAGTTTGGTGATCGGCAAGCGTTCTCAAAGCTCCTCCGTGCGGTGGGTCAGATTCCCGGTCTGGAGCGCATTCGGTTCACCAGTCCTCACCCGGCAGCGTTCACGGATGATGTCATCGATGCGATGGCGGAGACGCCGGCGGTGATGCCTCAGCTCCACATGCCTCTTCAATCGGGCTCCGACAGTGTTCTTCGTGCGATGCGTCGGTCATACCGCTCGTCTAAGTTCTTGGGGATTCTTGAGCGTGTGCGTGATCGGATGCCGCACGCGGCGATCTCCACCGACATCATTGTGGGCTTCCCGGGTGAGACAGACGCCGACTTCGAGGACACGCTTCGGGTAGTGGAACAGTCCCGTTTTGCCTCGGCATTCACATTCCAGTACTCGGTTCGCCCCGGCACTCCTGCAGCCACAATGGACAATCAGGTGCCGAAAGCGATCGTCCAGGAACGCTACGAACGGCTGATTGCCCTTCAGGAGCGCATCAGCCTCGAAGAGAACCGTGCCTTGATCGGGACAGAGGTTGAACTCATCGTCGCTGCGGGTGAAGGAAAAAAAGATGCGGTGAAGAATCGGTTGTCCGGCCGCGCCGAGGACTCACGACTTGTGCACTTTGACATCCCTGAGGGGTCAGATATTCCGCGTCCTGGCGACGTTGTCCGTGTGGTTGTTACAGAGGCTGCTCCACACTTCTTGATTGCCGACTCAACAGATCAGGCTCTACTTCGTGTGCGTCGAACACGTTCGGGCGATGCCTATGACCGGTCGCTTGCCGAGAGTTGCGGCGTACCCGAGGGCGGCACGGAGATCACGTCGGGCCCCGTATCGATCGGGCTTCCGACGCTCCGGATCGGGGCTCGCCCGCTCACGGCTCCGGGGGTCGGAACGATGCCGATTTATGACCCGACGGACGGTGAACGGTAGTCGTGTCTGAGGCTGTCCGTTCGGATGACGCACAGGTCATTGCGATTCTTGGTCCAACGGGGACGGGCAAGTCCGATTTTGCGATTCTGATCGCTCAATGGGCAGCCGAGCGCGGGCGTGACGTTGAAATCGTGAACGCCGACGCGATGCAGCTCTACCGTGGAATGGATATTGGAACTGCGAAGCTCGGAGTAGCAGAGCGTCGGGGGATCGCACACCACCTCTTTGATGTTCTTGACGTCACAGATGAAGCGTCGGTCGCGGATTTCCAGACGGAAGCGCGGCGCACGATTTCCGACATCATCGACCGCGGTAACACCCCGATCCTCGTTGGCGGTTCAGGCCTCTATCTGCAGGCGACGTTGGACGACTTCCGATTCCCCGGCACGGACCCTGCTTATCGTGCGGCTCGTGAGGCTGAACTTGAACAACACGGCCCTGGCCCACTCTGGCGTGAACTGAACGAGAGAGATCCGCGCGCGGCTGAACGTGTTGGTCCACACAACGGCAGAAGAATTGTCAGAGCCCTCGAGATCATTCACCTCACAGGAGAGCCGTTTTCGGCCACGTTACCTGAGGTGCCCACGCCCTGGATTCATGCCCTTCGGCTGGGATTCAGGATTGATTCTCCGTCCCTAGCCACACGACTTGATGCGCGTGTGCATCAGATGTGGGCAAATGGTTTGTGCGATGAGGTCGAAGGCCTGCTGGCTCTGGGGCTTCGCGACGGCAAGACCGCCTCCCGGGCAATTGGATATGCGCAGGCCACTGCCCAGCTCGATGGGGAACTGAGCGAGGCTGAAGCTATTGAGCAGACGCAGGCGTTGACCCGACGATACGCGCGTCGTCAGCGGAGCTGGTTTGGTCGAGACGACCGGATTACATGGTTGGACGGCACCGATTCAGCCGTGCGGCGGACCGTGCCGGACGCTGTGCGTTCCCTTCTCGGCTGAACAGGACCGCACCGTTGTGCCGATAAACTGGTCAGATGCAACGCTCACTTGAATTCGCTAAAGGCCATGGCACAGGCAATGACTTCATCCTTTATGCGGATCCGGATGGGACAGCACCCCTGACGGATGACGAAGTTCGATCACTTGCTGACCGGCACTTTGGTATCGGTGCAGACGGGGTTATCCGTGCGGTGCGCTCGGCCAACATTCCGGAGGGGGCCGCCTCGCTCGCTGAGGATGGTGACGCGGAGTGGTTCATGGACTACGTGAACTCCGACGGATCAGTGGCGGAAATGTGCGGCAACGGCATCAGAGTGTTTGTGCATTACCTGCTGGACAGTTCACTCGCTGAACTGCCCGAGGGCGGAACGATTGCGATTGGTACCCGTGCCGGCGTCCGTGACGTTCAACGTAGCGTTGGCGGGTACCGTGTTGACCTTGGGCGGTGGCGGCTGAGCGGCGACGAGCCACTTGTCCATGTTGAGGGTCTTGATGTCGCCCGTCCCTCACTCGGAATCGATGTGGGGAACCCCCACGTTGTGACAGCGCTTGCGGATCGCCGTGACCTGGAGTCGCTTGTCCTGCGTGATGCGCCCGTGCTTGAGCCGGCGTTGGAGGACGGCGCAAACGTCGAATTTGTTGTTCCAGAGGAACCCCTTGTGCGTGACGGCGTTGCACGAATCCGGATGCGTGTGCACGAGCGGGGGAGCGGTGA
>JBQELM010000290.1:0-3403 GCA_052103915.1 Mycetocola sp.
CACGCTGGACCTCAACCGCCACGGGGCGTGTGAGCTGGATTCCCAGCAGCAGTCCCCTCCCCCTGACATGGTCAACCAGCGGGCTCTCCCACTGCGTGATCGCCTCTCTTATCTGTTCAGATCTCGCGGCGACGTTGGCGAGGAGGTCCTCATCTTCGATGGTCTGGAGCACGGCGTTGGCTACGGCCGTCCCCAGGGCGTTTCCGCCAAAGGTTGTGCCGTGCTGACCGGGCTCGAAGAGATCCGACGCCGAACCAAAAGTGACGAGCGCACCAATCGGGAACCCACCGCCCAACCCCTTAGCCAGGGTGATTGCATCAGGGACGATGCCCTCCTGCTGGAAGGCAAACCACGTTCCGGTCCGGGCAATACCCGTCTGAATCTCGTCAAGGATGAGCAGCGCGCCGTGCGCTGTCGTCAGCTCCCGTGCCGCGGCAAAGAAGCCGTCGGGGTACATCTGCACGCCCGACTCCCCCCTGATCGGCTCGAGAATGATGGCCTGAACTGAGTCGTCAATCGCCGCCCGCAGGGCCTCAACGGTCGGCTCAATCTGTTCGACGCCCTCAAGCATCGGGAGGAAGGGCTGCTGCAGTGACGGTTTGCCCGTCAGCGCAAGCGCGCCCATACTGCGCCCGTGGAAGGAACCATGAACGCTGAGAACCCTGGTGCGTGTTGCCGAGCCGTTTCGCCTGGCCAGCTTCAGCGCGGCCTCATTCGCCTCGGTACCGGAGTTCGCAAAAAACACCCGTCCCGTCTCACCTGTGCCAGCCAAACGCTTGAGTCGCGCGGCGAGTTCAAGCTGGGGCGGGGTGTTAAAGAGGTTGGACACGTGAGCGAGCGTGCTGGCTTGCTCCGTCACCGCTGAAACAAAAGCGGGGTGGGCGTGTCCCAATGCGTTGACCGCGATCCCGGCAAGGAAGTCAAGATAGCGTCGCCCTGACTCGTCCCAGACAGCCGTCCCCTCACCACGAACAAACAGGGCCTGTGCCGGACCAAAGGTCCGCATCATGTTGCTGTCTGCCTCGCTACGCCAGTCGTTCATTCTTTGTCCTCCGGGATAACCTCTGTGCCGATGCCCTCCGGAGTGAAGATCTCCAGGAGCACCGAGTGGGGCAGACGACCATCAATGATCGCTGCCTTGGACACTCCCCCATCTACGGCGTCGAGGCACGCAGACATTTTGGGGATCATGCCCGATTCAAGTGTGGGAAGGAGCGTTCGTAGCTCCTCGCTTGTGATGCTGGATACAAGTGAGTCTCGTCGTGGCCAGTCGCTGTACAGTCCGGCAACATCGGTAAGCACCATGAGCTTGGCGGCGCGCAAGGAAACGGCCAGGACGGAGGCTGCGGTATCGGCATTGACGTTGAGGAGGTCACCGTCGCTTCCGCGCTCAGGGGCGATCGACGACACCACGGGGATCAGGCCATCGCGCACGGCTGCACGAATCGCATCCGGTCGGACCTGGACGATGTCCCCGACGTGACCAAGATCAACCTCCGCGCCGTCGACCAGCGCCCCGCGACGGACCGCGCTAAACAGGCGGGAGTCCGTGCCGGACAGGCCAAGCGCGTGACCGCCAACGGAGGCAATCCGGTCAACGATTCCCTGATTCACCTCGGTGCGGAGCACCTCATCAACGACGGCCATAGCCTCAGAGGAGGTGTACCGATAGCCGCCGCGGAACTCGCTGGCGATTCCGCGCTCAGTGAGCACCCGCGTGATCTGCGGCCCGCCACCATGCACAACAACGGGGTGAACCCCAACGGACCGGAGGAACACCATGTCCTCGGCGAAACTGGCCTGCAGTTCTTCGCTGACCATGGCGTTGCCGCCAAACTTGATCACAACAATTTCACCGCGAAACCGGCGGATCCAGGGCAGAGCCTCGATCAGGATCGCGGCCTTCTCCAGCACCTGTGTGGAGACGGCACCCTCAGAGTGTGTAGTCATCGTGACTCCTAGCTTGAGTAGGCGCTGTTCTCGTGCACGTAGTCGTGCGTGAGATCGTTTGTCCAAATGGTGGCGCCCTGCGTTCCCTCGTGCAGGTTGATGAGCACGTGAACAGAACGCTCCTCCAGTGACACCAGATCGCGGGATTCGTCCGGCTCGCCTGCCCGGCACACCCGAACACCGTTGATGCTCACGTCGATGGCGTACGGGTCAAAAGCTGCCTCCGTGGTGCCCACAGCAGCAAGCACCCTGCCCCAGTTCGGGTCCTTGCCAAAGATTGCAGCCTTAAAGAGATTGCTCCGTGACACCGCACGCGCCACGTCAACGGCGTCCTGCTCGGACTCCGCTTCAACAACCTCAATGGCGACGTCGTGATCGGAGCCCTCGGCGTCTGCCTGTAGCTGAAGTGTCAGGTCGCGACAGACGGCAATCAGGGCCTCGGTGAACTCAGCCAGATCGGCAGTCACACCGCTTGCACCGGAGGCCAGAATCGACACGGTGTCATTGGTCGACATGCAGCCGTCAGAATCAAGCCGATCAAAAGTCACACGCGTTGCCGATCTGAGGGCCACATCAAGCGCATCAGAATCAATGACAGCGTCCGTGGTCAGGACCACAAGCATCGTGGCGAGCCCGGGCGCAAGCATGCCAGCACCCTTTGCCATCCCGCCCAGAGTCCAGCCGGACGGGCTCCGCTGCTCTGCCAGCTTCGGCACGCTGTCCGTTGTCATGATGGCCTGCGCTGCATCAGCTCCACCGTCAACAGCCAACGCCGTTGCAGCAACCGCAACGCCCTCGACAAGCGCTTCACGGTTGAGCTGCTCACCGATCAGCCCGGTTGAACACACAAGCACCGAATCAATCGGAACCTCCAACGCGGTCGCAACAGCATCAGCAGTCGCCTCCGTCGTCGCGTATCCCTGAGCGCCGGTGTAGCAATTGGCGCCGCCGGAGTTCAGCACGATTGCGGACACTGAGCCGGTCTCTGCGACCTTCTCCGACCACAGGATGGGGTTGGCCTTGCACCGATTACTGGTGAACACGCTGGCTGACGCGGTCAGTGGCCCAGCGTTCTGGACGAGAGCGAGGTCTTTCGCCCCGGTGCTCTTTAGTCCGATGGCAATACCCGACGCGGTGAATCCCGCCGCTGCTGTCACACTCACGGTGCAACTCCATTCATGCTCAGGCCGGTGTTCTCCGGCAAACCACGTGCAATATTGGCCGACTGGATTGCGGCTCCAGCCGTGCCTTTGACCAGATTGTCGACAGCGGCAACGATCGTGACCCGACCGGCTGCTTCGTCGATTGCGATACCCATCAGGCAGGTGTTCGCGCCAAGAACATCAGCGGTCCGGGGGAAATGCCCGCTCGGCAGCAGCTGAACAAAATCCTCAGCGCCATAGGCGTCTTCCCACGCCGCACGAATCTGCTCGGCTGAGGTGCCGGGCACGAT
>JBQELM010000291.1:0-3401 GCA_052103915.1 Mycetocola sp.
GACAAGGCTTAATATCTGATGATATGTATAGGTAAAGCCTTGAGCACGAGGGAGCCCCCATGGCACTGCCAACCATCCGGCAACTTGAGTACTTCGTCTCCGCCGCGCGCGTGGGAACCTTTGTCGGAGCCGCCGCAGAGAACCGCATCGCCCAGCCCAGCCTGTCCGAGCAGATCAACAGCCTGGAGCGCACGCTTGAGGTCGCCCTGTTCACCCGAACCTCCCGCCGCCTCCTGCTCACCGATGCCGGAAAGCAGCTGCTCCCCCTGGCGGAGCGCGCCATCAACGATGTGCGTGAGTTCGCCGAATCAAGCAGGCGGGTCAGGAGCATCGAGGAGGGCACCGTGTCCTTCGGCACCTTCAATAGCGCGCACCTCTACCTGCTCACCGACCTGATCCGCGACTTCCACGCCCTGCACCCCGGCGTGCGCATTCGGGTGATCGGACTGAACTCGGCCGACGTCGCGGACGCCGTGCGCAGCGGTGAGCTGGAGGCCGGACTGGTTCAGCTCCCCATCAACGACCGCGAGCTGGAGGTCACACCAGCCGTCTTCAGCGACGAGGTGGTGTACGTGTCACGCGATCCCGAGCACACCCGCGCCCCGATCACCATCGCCACCCTGGCGTCCCGACCGCTCATCCTGTCCGAGGCCCGCTGGTCAGGCGACGACCCGCTTCGTGTTCTGCTCACCGAGCGTGCCCAGCGGGAGGGCATCACCCTGGAGCCGAGCATCGAGGTGGAGTTCCAAACCCACGCGCTTGAGCTGGCCGCGGAGGGCGTCGGCGACTCGCTTGTGTCCTACCATGTGGGCCGCAATCTCCTCGCCGCCCGCGGCCTGAGCTGGGCACCGCTCGACCCGGCAATCAGTGAGCACTACGCCTTCATCACCCGGCGGGGCGGCGCAATCTCACCGGCCACCGGGCAGTTCATGCGACTGGCGCACCGGGTCCTCCAGCGATTGGCCGGTGACGACGACCAGACCCCGAGCGCCAGGTGGCAATCGGAACAGTAGATGCGTTCTGACATTTAATCGGTCTAGTCTTGGGGTGGCGTGACGTGAGTAGCGCACGCCGGGAAGGTGACATGGAGTTCATCGGCTGGGCCACACTGGGCTACATCCTGACCAACCTGCTTCTGCTTGCCGCCGTTGTGGCGATCATCTGGATCAGCGTTGCCGTTGCACCGCGCTTTCGTCCGCTCCGCGCCGGGCGCACCGACGCGTCATCCACACCGTCCGCACGGGGCTCCGTTCACCACGAGCCTTCCGCTGATGCGGCCGCAGACGATCACGACGGATCGACCGACCGCTAGCTCACGGCTTTACGACTGACGGGTCGGTGCGGCTTTAGCACGTGCGTGGCGACCTCAGCCGCCGCGTCCCACTGTGCCAGGTGTCCGGCGTTCTCCAGCCAGTGGAAGTCAGCATGTCTGATCCCGTCGCGGAGGAGACGAGCAAACGGCTCGGTCAGCAGCTCATCCTGACGCCACCACAGCACTCGGGTGGGAACGGAGACCAGGCCAAGGGCGGCCTGAATGCGATCGGTCTGCTCCTCCGTCGCCTGGGCGTATTGGCGATAGAACGCGGCCCTGCCACGGTCTCCCCTCCATGGCTCAAGAAAGAGCTCCATGTCTCCCGGGCGGTAGCCCCTGGCGCTTGCCCGCTCCAGATGTGAACGCACGAGCGCCAGGTGGGCGTAGTCCGGCAGCCGGGAGAAGATGTGCTCGTTGTCTCTCAGGAGTTTAAAAAAGCCTGTCCCCCAGTGCCCACCGGCGACCGCATCAATCAGTGTCATGTCCGCGTAGTCAACGCCCTGCCACAGGTGGGCACCGAGCGTGATTGCTCCGCCGATGTCGTGCCCAACCGCACGGGGACTGGCCACACCCCAGTGATCAATGAGCTGCCGCAGAATGGCGCTCTGGCCGGCAATGCTGACGTCCTGACCGTCCCGCTGCTCCGACTGCCCCGAACCGAGCAGGTCCCAGACGTACACGGTGTACTCAGCGCTCAACGGCTCGATGATGTCGCGCCAGACGATCGACGAGAACGGGGACCCGTGGGTCAGCACCATCGCCGGCCCCGACCCCACTCGCGCCCAGCGAACCTCACCGTCCGTCGTCGTAAACCGGTGCGGAAGGGGCCAGTCATCAGAGAGAGAAGAAAGCATGCCGGAACGTTACCACTAGAAACTCTTAACCGGTAACATAGTGAGCATGCTTCGCCCCGTAGCCCCCGCCCCGTTTGATCAGCTCGAACGCCTGTGCAACTCGGTTGCCCACCTGCACGCACAGGACAGCTGGGCAACCGTCGCGGGCGTCACCAGCTGGCTTCGCGAGCACGGCATCCGCGGCAGCGTGACGGCAGCAGACGCAGCCGCCCTTCGCGGCGCACGAGAAGACATTCGCGATTTCATCACGGAGAGGACCCCGGAAACCCGCGAGCGGGTCAACGCACTCGCCGCACGGTTCCTCGGGCAACCGCGGATCACGGAGGGCAACACCCTCCAGTTTTCCCCCACCCACACCTCAGTGATCAGCTCCATCCTGACGCCCGCCCTTGAGACCCTTCTGACGGCGGGCCTGGGAGAGGCGGGGGCGCGACTCTCCACCTGCCGGGCACCCGAATGCCGCTGGGTTTTTTACGACCGCTCCCCCGCCAAGGCCGGAATCTGGTGCGATATGGATATCTGCGGCGCCCGGCACAAAATGGCCACGTATCGCGCAAAAAACCGCGAGTAAATAGCCACAATCCTCGGCCCGTCGGGGAGGCGCAAACAGCACCACCCCGGTGACAATGCGTCATCCTGGGAGCCAGGGATATTGCCACCCGCCACGGTCAGCAAACCCGATTGACCCATTCACGAACACAAATGCACCACGTTATCCAATTGACACAAAAGCGCGCATTCCTCAGCTTTGCGAATCAGACCCCCCGTTATAGGGTAATGCCGCATCGTATTTAAACGTTGCACGTTTATGGGGGCACAAACGTTCTCTCCCCCGACACGTCGAGACTGAGGGATCACATGAAGAATTCACACTGGAGCGCCGTCGCAACCGGCGCCGCCGCACTCCTGCTCCTGAGCGGCTGCTCGGCAGAACCGGAGTCCGCAGCAACACCAGAGCCAACCGCAGAGGTTGAAACAACACCAGCAGAGGCCCCCACGGAGGAGTCGACTGACGAGGCGGCCCCTGCCGCTTCTGGCGACCAGCCCGAATGGGCCCTGCCGCTGATCAACTCCGGCGACAAGCTGGGCACCGTCACCGCGGGCGACATCACCGTTGACGTCTATCAGGTGGCCGTTGAGAAGGCCACAAAGACAGGCAACTTTGTCAACCCTGACGACAACAAGCCCATCATCGACGTGGGCGATGACATCGTGTTCGTGAACTACGTTAGATC
>JBQELM010000292.1:0-3391 GCA_052103915.1 Mycetocola sp.
GATCACAGATGTCGGTACACGTCCGCCGGGCTCAGTCCCTTGGCGACCATCAGCACCTGAAGGTGATACAGCAACTGCGAAATCTCCATCGCGGTGTTGTCGTCGCTCTCGTACTCGGCAGCCATCCAGACCTCTGCCGCTTCCTCAACGATCTTCTTTCCGATCGTGTGCACCCCACCGTCCAGCTCACGCACGGTACCGGAGCCCTCCGGGCGTTCGGCAGCGATACGGGTGAGCTGAGCGAAGAGCTCATCAAAATCTTTCACGCCACAATCGTAGCGGTCCGCGAGCTAGTGCTGGTGACCGTTCGCCAGCTCACGCAGCCGAGAAATCATTGCGCCGGGGTGCTCAGCACCAAAAACAGCCGATCCGGCCACAAAGGTGTTGGCACCGTTTTCCGCTGCAATCGCAATGGTCTCTGCGCTGATGCCGCCGTCAACCTGAAGGCGAATATCCGCGCCGGTGGCGCTGGCACGATCCGCAAGCGCGCGCAGCTTGGGCATCGTTGAGTGCATAAACGACTGTCCGCCAAACCCCGGCTCAACCGTCATGACCAGGACAAGGTCAAACTCGGTCAGATCATCGAGGTAGGGCTCAAGATCCGTTCCCGGCTTGATCGCGACACCGGCACGCGCACCGATGTCGCGCAGCCGGCGCGCCAGAGCCACAGGGTCAGACGATGCTTCGGCATGGAAGGTCACACTGGCCGCGCCAAGCTCGGCGTACGCGGGAGCCCACCGCTCCGGGTCCTCGATCATGAGATGAACATCAAGCGGGATCGGTGACACATCCTGGATACGCCCGACCATCTGGGGACCAAACGTCAGATTGGGCACAAAGTGGTTGTCCATCACATCAACGTGGACAAAATCAGCGTCGCTGATGCGATGCAGATCCGCCTCCATGTTGACGAAGTCGGCGGAGAGAATGCTGGGGTGAATGTACGTCGAGCTCACCGGACAAGCCTAGCGGCGGCTCAGCGCCGTTTGCGCACAAGCGCGAGGAACATGGCGTCCGTTCCGTGTCGGTGCGGCCACAGCTGAACGGTTGCTCCCTCACCGTCGCTCAGCGGCTCCCCCAGCGGAAGCTCAGAAACGGTTACATCGGAGAGGATCGCCGGGGCGTTGAGGAGCTCGGCCTCATCACCCCACTTTTTCAGCGCGGTTGACACGATCCCCCTGGTCTCAGCAATATGCGGTGAGCAGGTGACGTACGCCAGAACGCCTCCGGGCTCAAGGGCGGCGAAGGCCGAGTGGATGAGAGCCAACTGGGTCCGTCCCAGATCGGCAACATCCGAGGGACCCTTTCGCCAGCGCGCCTCGGGACGCCGCCGAAGCGCACCGAGTCCCGTGCACGGCGCATCAACAAGGATCCTGCTGTAGCTGGCCGGACGATACTGACCGATCTGGGTGCCGTCCGCGACATCAACGGTGACGTCAAGAGGAACCGGGGCAACGGCGCGTCGCACAAGTCCAGCCCGAGCCGGAACCATCTCAACCGCGTCAAGCTGAGCACCCGAACTCAACGCCTTTGCCGCAAGGAGCGCGGTTTTTCCGCCGGGACCTGAACACAGGTCAAGCCACCTCTCCGACACAATCGACGGGTCGACCGGGGCCGCGGCGAGGGCAAGCGCCACCAGCTGAGACCCCTCGTCCTGAACGCGGAGCATGCCGTTGCTTGACTTCACCAGCTGATCGGGATCTCCGCCCGTCGACCTGAAGCCGTCGGGGCTGAAGATGTTGGCCTCGGCCTCGTCGGGGCGGGCAGCCAGGCCCGGCAGCGCAATCAGATTCACTACGGGGGCGCTGTTGTCTGCGGCAAGGAGCTGTTCAAGCTCGTCCTCACGGCCCTCCGCTCGCAGCGACTGCCGGAATGCCCGAACAATCCAAGACGGGTGTGCGTAGGAGCGACCGAGCGCGTCGTCCACCCCGGTTGCTCCGTCAACAATCCGCTCGGTCCACGATTCCCGCGAGGTGCGAGAAATGGTCCGGAGCACGCCGTTCACAAAACCGCTCGCCGACCCCCTGCCACGCTCCCTGGTCAGAAGCACGGACTCGTCGACGGCCGCGTGGTCGGGGATTCTGGTGTTCAAGATCTGGTGAGCACCGAGGCGCAGGATGTCCTGCACCTCGGGATCAATACGATCAAGGCCACGCTGGGCGGCAAGCTCGATCACGGCGTCATAAAAACCACGAAGCCGGAGAGTTCCGTAACAGAGCTCAGTCGCCAGTGCCGCATCGGCGCGTGACAGCTTGTTCCTGTCGATCTCAACGGGGAGAAGCAGGTTGGCGTACGCGTCATCGGCACTCACCGCGTGCAGAACCCGGTAGGCGACCCGCCTCGCCGGCGAGGCCAGACGGGCGGGTGCGTTGTCTGGCCCCGGTCCCCGTCGCGGACGACCGCTCCGCGGCCCCGCCGCGTGTTTACCCTTTGCTGAGCTGTTCTGTCCCGATGTCATGACACCACCACTTCCTCTGCGGAGAGTCCCCGCCACCAATCCTGCGCCGTCATCCGTTGCTTGCCAGCCGGCTGCACGGTGAGAAACTCGAGTGAGCCGTCCGCGGTGCTCACGCAGACCCGGCCGTCCAGGAGTGCAACGGTGCCGACGGGAGCGTCGTACTCAGGCCCTGCGCGGAGGGCGTGGACCTTAATTCTGTTATCACCGCGGAGCACAAAAGCGCCGGGTTCTGTTGTGACACCGCGGAACCGTGCCACCAGCTCGGCCGTCGGCTCGCTCGGGTCAAGGTGCCCATCCGGCGCCGACAGTTTTGCCGCGTGAGTTGGCGTCCCCCGCTGCGGTGTTGCCACCGCTGTGCCGGCCTTGATGCCATCAACAACGGCAACCACGCGTGGGGCGCCCAACTCGGCCAGCCGGGGAAGAAGCTCCGCGGCTGTGGCGTCAGGTCCGGGATCAACGGGGAGAACATCAAAGAGGTCGCCGGCATCCAGCTCGGGCACAAGTTGGAAGATCGAAGTACCGAGCCCCTCTCCCCCGTTCATCAGGGCACGCTGCACCGGAGCAGCCCCACGCCAGGCGGGGAGAACAGAGAAATGCAGGTTGATCCAGCCATGCTGCGGGAGGTCAAGGAGTCGCTGGCGGACCAACCCGCCGTAGGCAACAACAACACCAAGGTCAGGGGCGTACGAGGCGATCTCATCAGTTGCCTCGTCACCGAGTGCGGCGTGCTTCAGAACAGGAATACCCAGTTCGGTCGCTGCTGCGGCCACGGGGCTTGGAGTGAGCACGCGTTTGCGACCAAGCGGCGCATCCGGTCGGGTGACAACGGCAACAACGTTGTGCCCCGCGGCGTGGAGCGCGTGCAGCACGGGAACGGCTGGTTCCGGTGTCCCGGCAAATACGATCCTCACGGCGTGTGACTCTTTCTCTGTG
>JBQELM010000293.1:0-1010 GCA_052103915.1 Mycetocola sp.
TCACCTGACTGCCGAGCCCAGCCCCGACGGACCTGTGTCCGCCTCGACTGAGCAGCTCGCGTCGCCGCGGCCAGTCTTCGATACCCCCACCTGGAACCCAGCGCGAGCCGATCACAAGGCCAACGCCGTCCGGCTGGTGTTCGGCCGCAAGTGCCAGCATGGGGGCCAGCTGGTCGGCCGGGTGCGAGTCGTCCGCATCCATCTCAATCAGGTAGCTGTATCCGGCGGCCAATCCCCAGGTGAACCCCTCGAGGTACGCCGTGCCAAGCCCCAGCTTTCCGCTCCGGTGCATCACGTGCACGCGCGGGTTTTCTGCAGCAATGGCGTCGGCGGCGGCACCGGTGCCGTCGGGAGAATTGTCGTCAACAACGAGGACGTTGAGGCGGTCTGATGCCCGCAGAATCTTGTCAAGAATGAGCGAGATGTTCTCGACCTCGTTGTAGGTCGGAACAATGACAAGGGCAGTGGCGTGTTCAGACATGGGTCTCTCTTTTACCGCGGGGCGGGACGGGTGAGCCGTCCGCGGGGGTGGCATCAATAACCGGGGTGCTGGCTGTGGTGGCGAGGTGGTGAGCCGACCGGTCGCGGTAGACCCAGGCACGAAGCAACGTAAACCTGAACGCCGTGCCGAGGGCAAGACCAATCACGTTGCTGGCGATGTTGTCGGCGAGGATTGAGGTGAATCCCAGAGCATAGTGGCTCACCCACAGGCAGAGCAGCGTCAGCGCCATGCCTCCGAGCGACACCAGGACCACCTGGATGAACTCAACGCCGACCCTGCGTTGCCCTGTTCCGTTGCGGAACGTCCAGCTACGGTTGCCCAGCCAGTTCAGAACGATGGCGACACTGACGCTGATGGTTTTTGCGCCGAGTGGCGACTGCCAGGGGACGTCTTCTCCAAAAACTCCAAGACGGAGCAGGTTAAACAGAGTGACGTCGACGATGAAGCCGATTCCGCCCACAACCAAAAATTTGCTCAGTGACGCCGCCAGGTGACGAAGACGCTGCCG
>JBQELM010000293.1:1020-3364 GCA_052103915.1 Mycetocola sp.
GCCGGAAGCGCGACGGTGTGCGCACTGGTGGCTGTGACGTCACGGATTCCTCAATCAGCTGTCGAGCGTTCAACGGTGACCACTGGTTGGCTCCGGCATTCTCGGTGAGGTCCTCATCTTACTGTGCCTGGCTGGTGCGTGGGAGGGGGTGGTGACGCCTAAAGGTGTGACATTCCGGGGAGAAATGACGCGGCCTTCCACCAAAGTGCTCGGCTCCCATGAACGTGACTATCCGGATTGCTAAGCTTCCTGCGTGCAGATCCGCGAACTCAGAATCCCCGATAGCTACGAGATCACTCCCAAGCAGTTTGGAGACGATCGCGGGCTTTTCCTGGAGTGGTACCGCTTTGACCGGCTAGAGGAGACCATTGGGCACTCCCTTGACCTGCGTCAGGCCAACACGTCGGTGTCCGCCCGCGGCTCGCTGCGTGGCATTCACTTTGCTGACATTCCGCCGAGCCAGGCCAAGTACGTCACCGTGACGCACGGTGCCGTCATCGACTACATCGTTGACATCCGCGTGGGCTCTCCCACATTCGGTCAGTGGGATTCGGTCTTGCTTGACGATGTTGACCGGCGCGCTGTCTACCTGGCTGAGGGGTTGGGGCACGCGTTTGTTGCTCTGACGGATAAGGCGACGGTGAGCTACCTCGTTTCAGCAACGTTCCGCGCGGAGCGTGAGCACGGTATTAACCCGCTTGACCCCGATATTGGTCTTGAGATTCCCGACGCGGCTGGTGAACTACTGCTGTCTGAGAAGGACAAGGTAGCGCCCAGCCTGGCCGATGCCGCCAACTCGGGCATCCTGCCCAGCTGGACGCAGGCACGAGAGTTTTATGCAGAGCTGAATGCGGCCGGTCGGCCGCTCGGAGGGGGAGCCTGAGCATGCGCGGAATTATTCTGGCCGGTGGGTCCGGGACCAGGCTGTGGCCTATTACAAAGGGCATCTCCAAGCAGCTGATGCCGATCTACGACAAGCCCATGGTCTACTACCCGCTGTCGACGCTGATGATGGCGGGCATCAACGAGGTTCTGATCATTACAACGCCGGAGTACAACGAGCAGTTCCGTGCGCTCCTCGGTGACGGCTCGGATCTGGGCATGCGTATTGAG
This sequence comes from Mycetocola sp., assembly GCA_052103915.1. Taxonomy (GTDB): domain Bacteria; phylum Actinomycetota; class Actinomycetes; order Actinomycetales; family Microbacteriaceae; genus Mycetocola_B. Next base: position 2,134 of record JBQELM010000293.1, read on the forward strand.
TACGCCATCCAGCCCTCACCTGATGGCCTCGCGCAGGCGTTCATCATTGGTGAGGACTTCATCGGTGATGACAGCGTTGCCCTTGTCCTTGGTGACAACATCTTCCACGGTGTTGGACTCGGCTCCGCGCTCCGGAACGGTCCAGATGAACTCACAGGTGCCCAGATTTTTGCGTACCAGGTGTCTAACCCAACCGCCTATGGCGTTGTTGAGTTTGATGAGTCGATGACGGCTGTCTCGATCGAGGAGAAGCCCGCTGTCCCCAAGTCGAACTACGCGGTCCCCGGGCTCTACTTCTACGACAACTCGGTCGTTGAGATCGCTAAGTCGATCACGCCGAGCGCTCGTGGTGAACTTGAGATCTCGTCGATCAACGAGCACTACCTCAACGCCGGGACCCTGCAGGTCCAGGTGCTCGAGCGCGGGACGGCCTGGCTTGACACCGGGACGTTTGAATCGATGATGCAGGCTGCCGACTACGTTCGCGTGATTGAGCACCGCCAGGGCTACAAGGTCGGTTGTATCGAGGAAATCGCCTGGAGAGAGGGCTGGATCAGCGACGAGCAGCTGCGCGCCCTGGCGGCCCCGCTGGTGAAGAGTGGCTACGGGGCCTACCTGAACGAGCTTCTTGATTCTGAGGGCTGAGTAGCCGCGCCGTCGGTGGTGCCGGTTCCTACCGGCCCGTCGGCTAGTCTGGTTCGGTCGGTGAGCCGCGCGTGACGTAACCCGCGTGACCCCCGTCAAACGAAAGGACGAGGCATGACCCCCAGCCCGCGCGTTGTGGCCGTTGTTGTCGCATTTAATCGACGCGAGCTTGTCACGGAGACACTCGACTCCCTGTTTTCGCAGAGCCGCCCCGTTGACGCCGTGATCGTGATCGATAACGGCTCAAGTGACGGAACAAGCGACCTGGTTGCTGAACGCTATCCAGGCGCCCGGCTGATCACGCTCGACCGCAACACCGGGGGAGCGGGCGGTTTTGCGATCGGCATGGAACGGGCTCTCACGGTGGAGAACGCCGACTGGGTGTGGGTGATGGATGACGACACTGTCCCGTCAGAGACCGCACTTGATGCTCTGCTCCGAACGGCCAGGTCGGCACCCGCGGGGACGGAGCTGCTCGCCTCCCGCGTGGTGTGGACGGACGGCCGCGAGCACCCCATGAACATGCCGCGGCGTAAGCCGTTTGCCTCTGCGCGGTCGGTGGCTGCCGCTGCCGCGCACAATGCGT
>JBQELM010000294.1:0-3359 GCA_052103915.1 Mycetocola sp.
CAGCTGCTCGGACACAACAGAGTGAATGACCGTCCTGAGCAGCGCAGCCGCGGCCGGGGCCGGTGTTGGCCACACCAGAGCCACCCTCACCGTGACGGTAATCGGCGACTCACTATCGTCCAGGTCACCCTCAAAACCGCAGCGCTCAATGATCAGCCCCGGTACCCGCTCGGCCGCGGCCTGACGCACAGCGCCGCGCAACGCACCCTCCGTGATGAGACGACCGCCGCCCTCTGCAAGCGGAAGATCCCGGCCGGAGCGCGACTCTCTGGCGATCTGGCTGAGCACATCGGCAAACCAGTTCTGGTCGGGCTCCGGAAGGGCCTCGGCCTCGGAGGTGATCAGTTGATCGCCCAGACGCCTCAGATGCTCCATCTCGGTGAGCAGGCGGCGAGCCGAGGGCGATTCCTCAATCGCTGCGTCATACGGTGTCCGACCGGCATCAAGGTAGGCGCTGATCCGGGCGACATCGACCTCGGTGTCTGTCACAGCCCGATCGCTGTTTGTGTTGTCTGTCATCGCCATCCCTCCAGATCCTGGACAAGGCTTGCTCTCGCACGGGCCAGTCGGCCGCGGACCACGGCGCTGGATACCCCCAGCTCCGCGGCAATCTCCTCGTAACTGAGGCCACCAAACTCACGGAGCGTCCAGACCTCACGCTGCGGTTCGGGCAGGGCCTCCAGCGCGCTGGACAACCGGGCAAGCCCCTCACCGGCAATCGCACGCCGTTCGGGGTCGTGATCGCTGTGCGCTGGAACGTGTTCGTCCACCGGCGTGACGTCCACCCGGCGACTGCGAAGCAGATCAATTCCCCGGTTGGAGACGATGCGCCTCATCCACGGTTTAAAGCGGTCGGGGTCCTGAAGCGAGTCAAGCCGTCTCCACGCCGTGATGAACGCCGCCTGCACCACATCGTCCGCGTCGGCGCGGGAGCCGGTGAGCCGGATGGCGTACGCCCGCAGGTAGGGTGTGTGCCGCCGAAGCAGGACAGCAAATGACCGCTCGTCCCCGTCCATGGCGCGCTGCGCCAGCACTCCGTCGCTGTAGTCGTCCTGTGTGTGCACTGATCCCCTCCGCAATTGCGCTGACCCCCGTGTCACCCCAGGGTGTCACGAATCCCGCCGCGACAACGACCCCCATCGGGGATTAGCCCGCAATCATCGTGTTCCGGTCACCTGCGGCCCGACTCACGCGCTTCGACGGAGCGGTGCACGCGTGGGCGAGGCCCAAGCGGAACAACGATGACCGGGTGGGTGTGGTTAGGAGGGCATCAGCCGGTCGAGCAGGGGCGAGGTGAAGATGCGGTGCGGGTCATGGTGGTCAAGGCGATCGCGAGCCCAATCCCAGGCGGGAAACAGCTCGGGGATCTGCGCCATGACCTCAGCGTCCGTCCACGAGCCGTCATCCGTTGTGGCCCAGCGTTTGGCCCACTCGGGACGGGCCACACCCAGGTCTGTGTAGTCAGACCGGAGGTGACGCTCAAGCTCTGCAAAAAACTCGTACTCGTGCGGCGTTCCCGGCAGGTTGAGCGCATCAAGCCAGACAACGGTGTCGAGCTCGGGCCTGCCCTCCACCGGGGCCGCGGCGGACAGGGCGGGAGCGACGGCACCGTCCACCCCGACCTCGGCGGGGTCATCAATCCCGGTCACCCGGATTTCAACGCAGCTGTTGAGCGGGAACTGCCGTCGCTGGCGGTAGCGGTCGAGGGCTGTGTCCACCCACTCTCCGAACCGATGAACAACGGCCTGGATATCTGCCCTGGCCACCACAATCGCGTGCGAGCCTGCGCTCACCCGGAGCGTTGTTGGCTTCACAAAGTGAAGGAAGTTCTTGGCCGGTCCCCACATGTCCCTGGCCAACGTTGCCGTGAGACCGGTTTTTGTCGCGGCAAGGACGGCCAAGCCAAAGGCGGGCGCAACCCAGTCCTGACCGGCAATGACCTTGCCGAGGAGCTGCGGAACGGGCGAGGGGAGGTTGTCCGCAAACAGGTAGTTGTACGGACCAATCGTTCGCCGTGACGTCCACGGTTTGATTGGGGTCACGTCCCAGCGCTGGATCCAGGGGTAGTCGGTAAAGGTGTACCAGATTAGTCCCACGCGCCCCGACGAGTCAAGCAGCGCACTCAGGCTGTCCTCGCCAGCGGTCTCGGGTGACGCGAACAGGTCACGGGTGTGGATGTCTGTGATGTTTCGGCAGCGCAGCGAGTAGGCGGGCATGAGCTGGAGCGTGACCTCAAGGATGAAGGCGCGGCCCAGGTGGGTGAGGAAAACGGCGCAATCGGGGTCCGACCTGCCAAAGCGGCTGGCGCGGTACTCGCCCGCGTTTGAGTCCCAGACAATCGCGGTGATGCTGGTCACCAGATTGCTCATCGTCCCCATGTTCTGGCCGGGTTGCGGCTTCTCCCCCACGGCGGTGATTCCCGTCCCGTGGGCATTCACGGCGAGGACACCTCCGACGGTGACGTCACCGGGCGCGGGGACAGCGGCCAGGGAGTAATCGTTGGTGTGCAGGTAGTCCATGACGGTGTCCATGCGGGCACCCGCCTCTACCCGCAGCTGTCCCTGGCGCGGAATACTCATGGCCGTGAGGTGCTCCGTTGTGTCAACCAGGAGAACCCGTGCCGAGCGTGGTGTGTCCGCGTCGACGGTGACCGGCGACCACGAGTGGCGATAGCCCCGAGCTCGAACGGTGTAACCGTGAGCGTGCGCCCAGTTCACGACGGCGATGATCTGGGATTGGTTACGGGGCACACAGGTCCAGAGCGGATCGGTGCTGATCACACCGTCCCAGTTCTTGTACTTTTCACGGCGAATGGTGACGGATGAGGGGAACCCGGGGAGAACGTCCGCGGCGTTGGCCGGGCTCTCCACTCCGATGACGGTCAGGGTTCCGATGGCGGCAAGGCCTGCGCCCATCAGTGCGCGGCGGCTGAGTTCACTCGGCATGGGTGTGCTGTCTCCTGGTGGGTCGGTGCTTCACGGCACCAACGCGGGGATGAGGTTCGGGTGGATGGCGCTGTCGCCACGCATCGTCCGTGACGGCCGGGGAAGCCCCACCGGCCGTCACGGAGCCAGGCGACCTAGCTGAGCACCTTGAAAGGGTTGATGCCCAGCCGATCAAAGACGCCACATCCGGTGGCCACATCAAGAGCCGTCGCCGGGAGGTGGAACAGCGCGTCACTGACGGCGTAGGACGGGATCTGCAGAACGGCCCGGCTCAGCAGCGCAAGAGTTGTCAGCGGCCCGTCCTGACCGGTGGCCAGGCGCTGAAGCGCCGCACCATTCTTCTTGATGTACACGGCAATGTCGGCGCCGTGGTCACTGAAGTTGGTGTTCAACCAGGACGCCACTGCGATGGGG
>JBQELM010000295.1:0-3359 GCA_052103915.1 Mycetocola sp.
CACCCGATACGTGGTGTCGTATCGCCTGGAAAACGTGGCTTTTAACCCTGATCCGCAGACGCAGACGGAGGACGAGTTCTACTGGGACCTCCTGGGCGGAGCCATGGCCCAGTCCATCAACCGGGCCACCGCATCGGTGACGGTTCCTCCTGAACTTGCGGATCAGCTTGACGGGCGCAGCCGGTGCTTTGTTGGCGAGTACGGTGCGACAACGTCGTGTGATCTTGCCCGCTCGGTTACGGCTGAGGGCACCCGTTTTGATCTGGGGCCGTTGGAGGCGCAGCCGGACACGGCCTGGTCTCTTGTTCTTGGCTTTAACGAGGGGACGTTCGTCCGACCGCACTTTCCCGAGGAGACGCCGCTTGGTCGTTTTGGCTGGATCGGATTTGTGGGTGCCGGTGTCGCCGGTGCGGTTGTGATGTTCCTTGTTCGGCGGCGCTGGCGTGATGCGCCGGGCCGTGGAACCGTGATTGCGCAGTACTCACCCGACCCCGCCGTGTCACCGAGGCTCGCGGCCGAAATCATCAGTGTGAGCGATTCCACTGTGCTCACCGCGGAGATTCTGGCGCTGGCGACGGGCGGGTTTATTCGGATCATTCAGCCAGAAGGAAAAAAGAAGCTGTGGCTTGAGCTGATTCAGCCGTCCGTTCCCGGTGACGGTGCCAGCGAGCGCAGTCTTGATCGAACACTTGGTGCACTGTTCCCCACGCGTGAACCGGGGACGATCAACAAGATGAAGAGTTCGGCGCAGAAGCAGGCGAAGCGCTTGGAGGCGCTTGATGAATCAGCCAATGCGGTGTCCGCCGGGTACAGGGCGCTCCCGGTCAACCGCGGTCCTCGGCGGTGGATCCTCATTCTGACCGGCCTCCTCGCCGCCTGCGGAGCGGCGGTTGGCGTGTATGCCGTGATCACTCAGGCGTTCACGCCCCAGCTGCTCCTCGGCGGGCTGTTCCTTGGCGCTGTCATTGTGCTTGGCCTCATCCTGCAGTCGCCTCCGCGCCTGCTCACTCGTCAGGGAGCGGAGGCGAAGGAGCACCTTGAGGGGCTCAAGCTCTTCATCAACCTGGCGGAGAAGGACAGGATTCGTGTGCTGCAATCCGTCGACGGGGTGCAGCGGGTTGAGGTGACCGACGGTGCGCAGATGCTCAGGGTGACGGAAAAGCTTCTGCCGTGGGCAGCGCTTTTTGGGCAGGAAAAGAGCTGGGCTGCGGAGCTCGCCGTCCGGTACGAGCAGGTTGGTCAGCCCGGCTGGTACGTCTCTGACGGAGCGTTTAACGCTGTTGTCCTGAGCTCCATGCTCTCCACGATGTCGCGGCAGAGCGCGGTGACTCTTGCCGCGGCAAGCTCAGGGTCTGGTGGTGGGGTCTCCGGTGGTAGCGGTTTCAGCGGTGGCGGCGGTTTTGCCGGCGGCGGTGGTGGCGGCGGGTTCTCTGGCGGGCGCTGAGCGCGCCTCGTGGTGGGTTCAGCCGCGAGCAACGACAATTGAGTGACCACCATTCAGCACAACACACAGGAGTGATCGATGAGTGACGGCGACTGTCCCATCCTTGACCGGACCTACAATTCGCGTGATCTGGGTGGTATTCCCGTCCAGGGTGGGGTGATCAGGCCCGGTGTTCTGATCAGGGCGGACGGCCTGCACTCGCTGGACGACTCCTCCCACCAGCAGCTGGCGGCGCGGGGAGTGCGAGCCATCGTTGATTTTCGTGATGACAGCGAGAAGTCTCGCCAACCCGATGCGCTTGACGGGGTCGCGGCCGCTCGGTTTAGTCTGCCTCTTGTCTCCGGCTCCATCGAGGACAGCGCCCTGAACCGGGTGACGCTCGACCAGCTGTACCGCTCAATTCTTGACCACGCCTCAGCCCACCTGGCTGAGCTTGCCCGCATCGTGATCCGCACGGCCGGAACCGGGGCGGTTCTGATCCACTGCACAGCGGGTAAGGACCGTACCGGCGTGGCCACAGCGGTCCTGCTGCTGCACGCCGGAGTTGAGCGCTCGGACGTGATTGCCGATTACGCCCGCTCAGAGGGTCAGCTGTCGGGGGAGTGGGAGAACGGTGTTGTGCGTCTGGTTGAGTCGATGGGCATCACGGTGACGGACGAGCTTCGCACCATCATCGTGGCCAGCCCGGCATCGGCGATGTCTTCAACAATCGACTACCTGGAATCCAGCTACGGCGGGGCCTCCGCGTATCTGGCCGCTGCAGGTTTGTCGGAGACCGAGCTGACGGCACTTCGTGAAGCGTTGATTCTCCGCGACTGATTGCTGATCTGCCGTGCCCGCGAACGCGCCCGCGGTGCGCTGCGACCGTCGGACTCGGTGACGTCCTCACCGGTCGGAGTCTGAGCGCGCTGGCTCGTTAGCGCAGTCGGTACTCGGATTCAGGGCGGCCGGGCGTTCCGTACCTGCTTGTACGTTGAACGACTCCGTGTTCGGCGAGGAGTTCAAGGTAGCGACGAGCGGTGACCCTGGAGAGCCCAAGCATCTCCGCCACGGCGGCTGAGGTCACTCCGGCGCCACCTTCCACGACGGCTCGGACCTGAGCAAGGGTGCTTGAGCTGATTCCCTTGGGGAGGGAGCCGGCTGACCGCTGGAGCGCGACCAGGGACGCGTTGATGCTGGACTGGTCGGTTGTCCCCGTTGTCCCCACCTGGGTTGAGTAGTCCAGGTACGCGTGGAGGCGTTCCCTGAGGGTGGCAAAGCTGAATGGCTTGATCAGGTAGTGCACGATCCCCAGGCTCAGGGCTGAACGAACAACAGCGGTTTCCCTGACCGCTGTCACGGCGATGATCGTCACCGTGCTGCCTCGGCTGCGCAGGGCTCTGGCAACCTCAAGCCCATTCAGGTCGGGCAGCGTCAGATCAAGCAGTACAAGGTCGATGGGGTGTGCGCCGGGGGTGCCGCTGTCCTGCTCGCGGGCGTGGAGCACGCGGGTGAGTGCCTCTCTGCCGCTGTGGGCCGGGGGCCCTGCGCTGAAGCCGTCCACCCGGTTCACCAGCTCCACGTGGGCGTCGGCGGTGAGGACGTTGTCGTCAACAACCAGCACCTGAATGGGGCGGTTTGAGTGCGTTACCGTCACGGCATGCCGACCGTCTGCGGGAACACAACCTCAAAACAGGATCCGGTGACGGTGATCCGGCCACCGGCGTTGTGGACACAGTGCTGGACAAGGGCGAGCCCAACGCCGTGCGCCTCGTCCGATTGTGTTGACACACCAAGATCAAAGATCCGCTTTGTGGGGTCTGGGCCGTTCCCGCTGTCGAGCACCCGAAGCACCCACGGGTCGTCGTCGTCCGTCAGATCAACATGAACCCGTGGGGCAGGCGTTCCCTCCACCGCGGTGCAGGCGTTGTCGATG
>JBQELM010000296.1:0-3352 GCA_052103915.1 Mycetocola sp.
GCGGCGCGGCCAAGGTGGGCGTGATCGCTCACGACCACCCGTTGATCGCGGCCCTTGCGCCCCAGGGCGAACACTGACCCATGACCGCACAGGTGACGGACCGTGTGGTCCGTCCGGATGGAAAGTAGCAAACCGATGACTCTTGGAGCACTTCCCGACTACCCGTGGGACACCATCGCGCCCTACCGTGACCGGGCCGCGGCTCATCCCGCCGGATTGGTTGATCTCTCCATCGGCTCGCCGGTTGACCCAACGCCTGACATCATTCGCGCCGCGCTGGCTGAGGCGACGGACGCCCACGCTTACCCCACAACGGTGGGGACCCCCGCGTTGCGCGCGGCCATCGTGGACTGGTTTGCCCGCCGCAGGGGAGTGCACGGTCTTGATGTCTCCCAGGTACTGCCGACCATCGGGTCAAAGGAGCTTGTGGCGCTGCTGCCGTTCATGCTGGGGATCGGTGAGGGTGACGTCATTGTGCACCCGAGTGCCGCGTATCCGACCTATGCGATGGGGGCAGCGCTGTGTGGTGCCCGGTCTGTTGCCGTTGATGACCCTGAGCAGTGGCCGGAGGGCACGCGACTGGTGTGGATCAACTCACCGGGCAACCCGGACGGTCGGGTGTGGAGTGTTGACGAGCTGTCGCGTGCTGTGGAGCGCGCACGTGAGCTTGGCGCGATCATCGTTGGTGACGAGTGTTATGCCGAGCTGGGCTGGGAAGCGCCCTGGACGGATGCGGCAACGCCGAGCCTGCTTGACCCGCGTGTGACCGGAGGGTCGTTTGACGGCGTGCTCGCCGCCTATTCCCTGAGCAAGCAGTCAAACATGGCCGGCTACCGCGCAGCCTTTGTCGCCGGTGATGGTGCCCTGATCGAGCGTCTGACCACGGTACGCAAGCACGCGGGGCTCATGCTTCCCGCTCCGTTGCAGCACGCCATGGCGCTGGCTCTTGGAGACGATGAGCACGTCCGTGTTCAGCGTGAGCGCTATCGCGCGCGGCGTGAGGTGCTGCTTCCGGCCGTTGAGGCGGCAGGGTTCCGTGTTGACCGGAGCGAAGCCGGGCTCTACCTCTGGGTGACAGAGGGACAGGACTGCTGGACATCGCTGGATCGCCTGGCCAGCGTCGGGATCCTTGCCGGTCCCGGAGCGTTTTATGGTGATGCGGGAGCCTCACACATTCGGTTGTCGTTGACGGCCACCGACGAGCACATTGCGCAGGCGGCCGACCGGCTCCGTGGACTCACGCCCCTCTCCTAGCTGGGAATCAACGCAGGACAGGCCGGTCGGACTGCGTGTGGGGTTACCCCTATTTGGGGGAGCGATTAGCGTCGGAGGACACGTTTCCCGTCCCTCCCAAAGGAGCTTCGCTACATGTCCTCACACTCGTCGTCGGCGTCACTTGGTCTTCTTGTTCTGCGTCTTGCGCTTGGTGGGCTGATGCTTGCCCACGGTCTCCAGAAGCTTCTGGTGTGGGGTGTTGCTGGTACGCAGGGCTCCTTCGCCGAGATGGGGGTGCCGATGGCCGACATCGCGGCGATCGGTGTGATCGCCGTTGAGGTTGTCGGTGGAGTGCTCATCGCCCTGGGGCTTGGCACGCGTGTTGTTGGTGTCCTGATCGCGATTGACATGCTTGTTGCCCTGTTCCTTGTGCACCTGAGCGCCGGTCCGTTTGCGTCAGAGGGCGGCTATGAGCTTGTGCTCGCCTTTGCCGCCATTGGTGTTGCGTTGAGCCTGACCGGGGCCGGACGCTACAGCGGCGACGCGATGATCGCCGCGCGTCGCTCGTAACGCGCCACTCGTGTCGCCTGTGACGACGAGAAGATCGTGGGTGTGTGTTCTTCACAACAGTCGTTGGTGATTATCACCAGAGCATGGGCAGAGTCCTTGGCGGGTTTCATGATGGGCCTGATCGGGGTCTAGGCTGTATCTCGACGACTCAATGACGGTCACCACCGTCAGGTCGCCGTCCGTCACAAGCAGAGTCGAGGAGGCGCCGTGGGCGACGCCGGGCAGAACATGCACCACAAGACAAACGGGACAGCGGAGCAAGCAAAAGCAACGCTGAACTATCCAGGCGGTCAGGCCGAGTTCCCGATCCTGTCGTCGGTTGACGGTGCGGACAGCATCGACATCTCAACGCTGACCCGTCAAACAGGGCTCACCGCTCTTGACTATGGTTTTGTCAACACAGCGGCAACCAAGTCGAAGGTGACCTACATCGACGGTGATCAGGGCATCCTGCGCTACCGCGGGTACCCGATCGAGCAGCTGGCCGAGAACTCCACCTTCCTTGAGGTGGCCTGGCTTCTGATCTATGGCGAGCTGCCGAGTGCGGATGAGCTCGCCGCCTTTGATGAGCGGATTCGCCGGCACACGCTGCTGCACGAGGACCTGAAGCACTTCTTCTCTGCGCTTCCGCACACGGCGCACCCGATGGCCGTGATTTCCTCGGCGCTGTCGGCGCTGTCGACCTACTACGAGAACGGGTCGTCTGCACACGACCCCGAGCAGGTTGAGATCACGACCGTTCGTCTGCTGGCCAAGCTTCCTGTGATTGCCGCCTACGCGCACAAGAAGTCGCTGGGGCAGGCCTTCCTGTACCCGGACAACAACCTCGGTTTTGTTGACAACTTCCTTCGCCTCAACTTTGGCACCATGGCCGAGCCCTACGAGCCGAATCCCGTGCTCCGTAAGGCGCTTGACCGGCTGCTGATCCTGCACGAGGACCATGAGCAGAACGCCTCAACCTCAACGGTTCGCTTGGTTGGGTCAACCGGTGCCAACCTGTACGCCTCGGTTTCGGCCGGGATCAACGCGCTCTCCGGCCCGCTGCACGGCGGTGCCAACGAGGCCGTGCTTCAGATGCTCGGCCAGATCCGTGACTCTGGTGAGAGCGTTCAGCGTTTTGTCGAGCGGGTGAAGAACAAGGAGGACGGGGTCAAGCTCATGGGCTTTGGTCACCGCGTCTACAAGAACTACGACCCGCGCGCCAAGCTGGTCAAGGCCAGCGCTGACGAGGTGCTGAAGGACCTGGGTATCTCGGATCCCATGCTTGATCTGGCCAAGGAGCTTGAGCAGATTGCGCTGGAGGACGACTACTTCAAGGAGCGGCGTCTCTACCCCAACGTCGACTTCTACACCGGCGTGATTTACAAGGCGATGGGCTTCCCCACTCGGATGTTCACGGTGCTGTTTGCTATCGGTCGCCTGCCCGGCTGGATTGCGCACTGGCGTGAGATGAACATCGACCCGCAGACCAAGATCGGTCGCCCGCAGCAGCTGTACACGGGTTCAGCCCAGCGGGACCTGCCGCAGCGCTAGGGGTGGCGCTGTCGGAGCAGACACCGTGCGATGA
>JBQELM010000297.1:0-3342 GCA_052103915.1 Mycetocola sp.
GATCCGGGAAACCCCCAGCTCCGGTGCCGCCGGACCCGCAAGCTCATCACGGTCGCCCTTGGCCAGAGCCTGAACCAGAACGGGAAGGTCGCTGGGCTGCTCGAAGAACTCAACGCTGGCCACGGTGATCTCAACCCTGCTGGGCGAGACGGCCGTGACCTGGCCGGTCGCGAGCAGACCTGCCCCGTTCCCCACCCGCAACGACTCCCCCACGCGAACCCGGGTGGCACCGGCCGCGTGCTTCGCCTCGGCTCCGGTCAGTTCAACAACCGAGCCAACGGCTGTGTCCGTCAGCTCTGGGATCAAAAACTGGTGAGCCATTAGCGTCCGGCGAAGCGGTCGCGCATGCGCTGGAAGAGCCCCTGCTGGAAGTGCGCCAGCTGCGGGCCGGCACTCTTGTGCCGCTTCCCGAAGCTCTCGATGAGCTCCTTGGCTTTGTTGTCAATCTTTGACGGCGTCACAACCTGAATACCGATCTTCAGGTCCCCGCGACCCGAACCACGCAGGTGCGTGATTCCGCGGTTCTTGACGGTCAGCACCTCACTGCTCTGGATACCGGGGCGAAGCTCAACCTCAACCTCTCCGTCCAGAGCGGTGATCGTTGTGGTTGTGCCAAGGATTGCGTCAACCATGGGAACCTCAAGGGTGCAGAGCAGGTCGTCGTCGTTGCGACTGAATGCCTCGTGATCGGCAACCTTGATCTCCAGGTACAGGTCTCCGCTTGCCCCACCAAACGGCCCAACCTCACCGCTGCCCGGCATCTGCAGTCGCAGCCCCGTCTCCACACCGGAGGGGATGTCAACGGGAACGGTGCGCTTAGCCCTGACCCGGCCCTGACCGTGACAGTGGGCACACGGTGTTGCGATCACGTCACCGTACCCCTGGCAGCTTCCGCACGGCACCGCGGTGACAACGTTGCCAAGCAGCGAACGAACGGTGCGCTGAATCTGGCCGGCACCGTGGCAGATGTCACAGGTGACGGGGTGGGTTCCCGGCTGGGTCGCCGATCCCTCACAGACCTCGCAGAGCACGGCCGTGTCGATGTCCAGGTCACGGTGGGTGCCAAAGATGACCTCGTCAAGAGTGACGGACACCCGCATGAGTGCGTCCTGTCCCCGCTCCCGACGGGACCGCGGCCCACGCTGCTGGCCACCGCCACCAAAGAAGGTCTCAAAAATGTCGCCGAAGCCACCAAAACCGCCGCCGCCCATACCGTTGGACGAACCGCCGTTGTCGTAGTTCTGCCGTTGCTGCGGGTCACTCAACACGTCGTAGGCGTGCGTGACATCCTTAAACTTCTCTTCCGCATCCGCACCGGGGTTCACGTCCGGGTGCAGCTCACGAGCGAGCTTGCGGTATGCCTTCTTAATCTGGTCCTGCGAGGCGTCACGAGCGACACCGAGAACTTCGTAATGGTCAGCCACGAGCGGCTTTATCCTCCAGGGGTGTGCATCGGATCTGATCCGACGGGTGGTTCATCAATCGTGTGACTCGTCGCCAAACGACCTGGTCAAGTAGCGTGCAACGGCGCGAACCGCGGCCAAATTGTTTTGATAGTCCATTCTTGTCGGACCAAGCACTCCAACTCTGGCAAGTTCGCCAGAAGAGGAACGATACGCCCCGGTGAGGACACTCGTTTCTCCCAACCCAAACGGGTCGTTTTCTCTTCCGATACTCACCGACATGCCGAACGGATCGGCCTGCATCTCGCCAAAAAGCTGAAGAAGAACGGCCTGCTGCTCCAGGGCCTCAAGAACGGGGTAGATACTGCCACGGAAGTCGTCCTCCGTGCGAGCCAGGTTGGCCGACCCGGCCAGGACGAGGCGATCCTGGCGGTAGTGCCCCACCAGATCAACGACGGTGTCGGCAACAAGCGTGGCGTCCGCCGCATCAGTCGGCTCGGCAGACTCCGCAAGCGAACGGAGCAGCTCTGCAACATCAGCGACACCAACACCCGACAGTTTCTGATTCAGCAGGTTCTTGATGCGGTCAAGACGGTCGTCAGGAATAGGTGCCGGGCTCTCCAGAATCTGCTGCTGCACCCGGCCGTTATCCGTGATGACCACAACGAGGGATCGGGCTGGCGCAAGTGAAACAAGTTCAATGTGCCGCAACCGCGCCGAGCTGAAGGTGGGGTACTGAACAAGCGCAACCTGATTGGTCAGCTGAGCAAGCAGCCGAACCGTCCGACCAAGCACGTCGTCCAGGTCAACCGCCTCACCAAGGAACTCCTCGATGGCCCGGCGCTGCACCTGAGACATCACCCGCCGTTCCGCCAGCTGATCCACAAACAGCCGGTACCCCTTGTCCGTGGGAATCCGACCGGATGAGGTGTGCGGAGCGACGATCAGTTCCTCGTCCTCCAGCTGAGCCATGTCGTTACGGATGGTTGCCGCCGACACCCCAAAGGCGTGGCGCTCCACAATGCGCTTAGAGCCGACCGGTTCACGGTGGGCAACAAAGTCCTCAACGATTGCTCGCAGAACCTCCATGCCGCGCTCTGACACCATCGCGCACCTCCGATCCCTGGCACTCGTTCTTATCGAGTGCTAACTTTACCTGGCCGAGCGCTCCTTGTCCCGCAGCATCGCCCGGCGATCACGACGGCACAACGCTCACGCTCCGCACGTCGTTCGTTGACAATCACAGCACACAACCCCCGTGAGGACCCATGTCATCCCCCTCCCCCGAACCACTCACCCCCGATGCCGACCGCCAGTGGGCGATCCTTGGCCACGCGCTCGGAATCTTCACCGTTCTTGGCCCGCTCATTGTCTGGCTGCTGTTCAGGGATCGTGGCCAGCGCACGAACATGGAGGCCAAGGAGGCGCTGAACTTTCAGCTCACGGTTCTCCTTGCCATCGCCGCGCTCACCGTTGTCGGCGTCCTGCTGAACGTGATTTCTTTTGGAACGCTCGGGTTTGTCATCGGAGGAGCGGTCTGGCTTGTGCAGCTTTCCGGCGTCATTTTTGCGATTGTTGGAGCGATCATGTGCGCCCAGCAGGGAAGCTACCGCTATCCGATTGCGGTCAGACTCATCCGCTGAACGCTCCGCTCCGGGCCCGTGCGCCGGGCTGCTGGGCCGTTCAGTGTCACAGTCCACGCCCCCGTACGCCGCACTGCTGAGCGCTGAGCCACTCGCTCAGCACTCAGCGCCCAGCACTCAGCGCTCAGCGCTCAGCGCCCAGCACTCAGCGCTCAGCGCCCAGTGCTGAGCGCCCAGCACCCAGTCACGCGATCCGGACGCTGAAGCGCCCCCACGGATCACCTGATCAGTCGTCGTCGCCCAGAAGCCGGTGGACCACAGCGTCGGCGAGGAGACGTCCACGCCTGGTCAGCACA
>JBQELM010000298.1:0-3322 GCA_052103915.1 Mycetocola sp.
CCCGTCATCACCGTTCAGTCGTTCAGCGACGAGGCCGAGGCGCTCGAGCTGGCCAACGACGTGCGCTACGCCCTGGCATCAAGTGTCTGGACCGAGGATCACCGACGAGCCATGCGATTCAGCCGCGACCTCGACTTTGGCGCCGTCTGGATCAATACCCACATCCTGCTGACGGCCGAGATGCCGCACGGAGGGTTCAAGATGTCCGGTTACGGCAAAGACCTGTCCATCTACGGCCTTGAGGACTACACCCGAATCAAGCACGTGATGAGCGCCATCAACGACGGAGAGGAATAAGACAATGACCACCATCACACGCGATGTTGTTGTCATCGGTGCGGGGGCGAGCGGGCTGACCGCAGCCAACCGGCTGAAGGACGCGGGCCTGAGCGTTGCGGTCCTTGAAGCCCGCGACCGCGTGGGCGGACGCCTCTGGACCGACACAATCGACGGGGCCATGCTCGAGATCGGTGGCCAGTGGGTGTCGCCCGATCAGGACGCGCTCATTAACACGCTCGCCGAGCTTGGCCTTGAGACCTTCTCCCGCTACCGCGACGGTGACAGCGTTTACATCACCGCCGCGGGCGAGCGGCGACGGTTCACCGGTGACATCTTCCCCGCCTCGCCGGAGACGGAGAAAGAGATTGAACGCCTGATCACTCTGCTTGACCGTCTGGTGGCCGAGGTTGACCCCGAAGCGCCCTGGGATCACCCGCGCGCCCGCGAGTACGACCGGGTCACCTGGAAGGACTGGCTGCACCAGCAGAGCGACGACGAGGAGGCGATCGACAATATTTCGCTGTTCATTGCCGAGGCCATGCTGACCAAGCCGTCGCACGCGTTCTCGCTGCTGCAGGCACTGCACATGGCGGCCTCCGCTGGCAGCTTCACCCACCTGGTTGATGCCGACTTCATCCTCGACAAGCGTGTGGTTGGCGGGCTGCAGCAGGTTCCGATCCTGCTGGCGGAGAGGCTGGGTGCGGACGTGCATCTGAACTCACCGGTTCGAGCGCTGCACTGGGGTGACGACGGTGTGACAGCGGAATCCGACACCGTGACTGTCAAGGCCAGCTACGTGATCGTTGCTGTCCCGCCCAACCTGTACCACCGAATCTCGTACAACCCACCACTGCCGCGCAAGCAGCACCAGGCACACCAGCACCAGTCGCTTGGTCTGGTGATCAAGGTGCACGCCGTCTACGAGACACCGTTCTGGCGGGACAAGGGGCTCAGTGGGACGGCGTTCAGTCCGTATCAGCTTGTCCACGAGGCGTACGACAACTCCAACCATGAGGACCCGCGCGGAACCCTTGTCGGTTTTGTCTCCGACGAGCATGCCGACGATGCCTTCTCCGCTGACGCGGACGAGCGCAAGCGCCGCATTCTCGCCTCCCTGGCCGAGTACTTTGGCGAGGAGGCAACGTCACCGGTTGTGTACTACGAAAGCGACTGGGGCAACGAGGAGTGGACAAGGGGCGCGTACGCCACCAGCTGGGACATGGGCGGACTTGTCCGGTACGGCGCTGACCAGCGCACACCGGTTGGGCCGATCTACTGGTCAACCTCTGACCTGGCCGGTGCGGGCTTCCAACACGTCGACGGCGCCATCCGCGTGGGGGCCGACACCGCCGACCGCATCATCGCCCGACACCAGGGGAACTGAGTCCAGGCCCCGGCTCGGAGTGAGACTGAGCCGGGGCCGCCACTCGTGTTACCCGTCCTCCCTTTATCGCCTGTATTACCTGCACGACCTGCACGACCTGCACGACCTGCACCACCTGCACGACCTGCACCATCTGAGTCACCTGCACCACACCGCCCGATCCAGGCGGTTGCAGCACCCGCTTCACAGCACCATCTGAGCCCGCGCACCATCTGACCAGCACCACCGCTGGCACCGGCACCACCGACAGTGCCGGCACCACTGACCTGATCCACCGACGTATCAGCTCCACCCGCACGGACGCACCTCCCCGGTTCGCCGAGCTCAGCGACACACATCACCACCTGCACCGACCGGTCGCACAACGACCCGGCCGCACGTGGTCCGCAGCGTACCCGCTGCGGGCCAGCCGTGACCCCACCAGCGTTGGTGGGGGCCCGACACCGGTCATCACCGGAGCATCACGGCACCACTTGACCCCGTTCCCTGCACAGGAGGGCACCATGCGCTACATCATTGGCTACACCGACACCCCAGCGGGGAAGGACGCCCTCGCTCTGGGCATCCGACTTGCGCGCTCCCGCGGTGGACGCTTGGACATTGTCATTGTTCTTGACACCGAGTCCCGTCCGGCGACCGACCCGTCCGACCGCGGCTATGACCGCCTGCTTGAGCGAACGGCCCGGGGCTGGCTTGCCGATGCCACGGCGGCCGTCCCGGAGGGGCTGACCGCGCATCCGCACATTGTGTACGCCGAGTCGCACCCCGAGGGACTGCTGGAGGCTGCGGAGCGCCTTGACGCAGCGATGATCGTTGTGGGGGCGGCTCGCGGTGGGCTGCTTGGTCGTCTCAGCATTGGAAGTGTCGCCGGCGGCCTGCTGCACACGGCCACGATCCCCGTCGCTATCGCGCCTGAGGGTGAGAGGCACCAGGCCCATCAGCACGATGTCAGCCGCATCACGGCAATGATTGGAACACGCCCCGGGTCTGAGCAGCTGCTTGATGAGGCCATCATCGTGGCGGAGGGGCGTGGTGTTCCGCTCCGACTGGTGTCACTTGTGGCGCTGGACTATCCGTCCGACTCTGCTCGTCCGGCGGCAGACGAACGGGCCGCAGCACACGCGGATGAGGTCCTGGCCTACGCGCGCGACAGGGTCGACTCCCGCGTCACCGTCACAACGGAGACCGCCCACGGGGACGGTATCGAGGTGGCGGCTAGGCGCTTGCAGGTTGACCCGGATGAGCTTGTCCTTTTTGGGTCAAGTCGATTGGCGACCAGCGGCCGGATTTTCCTCGGCTCCACAGCAGCCCGGGTGCTGCGTGAACTGACGGTTCCCATGATTGTTGTGCCCAAGGACTACTCCTGGGCGTCTAGCGAACGGAGCGGACGATGAGTACAAAGAACACCTCAACAGCTCCGGAGACAACGGGACTGTCGACCAAGGGCCTCAGCGCCGGATCCGTTGGTCTTATCGGTGCCATCGTCATCGGAATTTCGTGTATCGCCCCGGCCTACACTTTTACGGCGGCGATCGGCCCCACCTCATCAACGGTTGGGTTCCAGGTTCCAGCGATCATCCTGGTTGGCTTCATCCCGATGCTGCTTGTCGCCTTTGGCTACAGGGAGCTGAACAACGCCATGCCGGACTCGGGTACGTC
>JBQELM010000299.1:0-3319 GCA_052103915.1 Mycetocola sp.
TTCACCCTCTGCCTGAGCGCCCCGGCGATAGCGCTGGTGTTCGCCATCTGCGTTGATCGATCCACCCTGGCCGGCGCCCCGGACCGCCCCGAGGAGTCGGTTGAATCCCGCTGGGCAACAACGGCGGCATCAGGAGCGTTTGCCGACGTCGTCATCGCGGCCGGAATCGGCATCGTCGCCACGCTTGTGCTGCGCACCCAGATTGATAACTCGCTTCTGCTCGCGGCCGTTCTGCTCGTCGCAGGGGTCAGCGTTGGGGTCAGGTACCTGATCGCCCGGCTCGGAGCCTGAGATGCACAACCGCCTCGCCGACGAACGGAAAAAACGCGGCTGGTCTCAGCAACGATTGGCAGATGAATTGGGGGTCACACGGCAAACCGTTATCTCCATCGAGCGGGGGCGTTTTGATCCGTCCCTTCCCCTGGCGTTTCGGATCGCCGCGGTTTTTACGTGCCGGATCGAGGACGTTTTTCACCCGACGCCTCCGGAACCAAACGGTGATTCAACGGCCAGCAGATGAGGGCGATCCGGCCAGCCGACGGCTGGTCTCAGATGGCAGCGGCCCGTGCCGTTTAGAAGTCAGCAATAATCAGCTTCTTCATGCCCATGAGTGCGTCGTAGGCCCCCGGGCGCTTCATGAGCTCGTTGATGGTGCGGGGCACAATCTGCCAACTCACGCCAAACTGGTCCTTGCACCACCCGCACGCTTCGGCTTCCGGCACCCGAGACAGGGCGTCCCACAGGTGGTCAATCTGCTCCTGAGTGTCACACTCAACAACAAGGGAAACCCCCTCGGTAAAACTGAAATCCTGCTCTCCTCCGGCATCCATGGCGGTAAACCAGGTTCCCTGAAGCGTGAAGTCGGAAAACATCAGTGCCCCGGGCAGAGCCGGACCCGTCTGTGCGGCGTACGGCGCAATCGTTCCCCAGTGCGCCTCGTTAAAAATGGACAGGTAGTACTCAACGGCTTCACGCGCCCGGTTGACAACCGGGCCGCCAAACATGAGCGAAGGAATGATCATGGGGCGCGGCTCACCGCTCGGATTGGTGAGGATGAGTTGCCAGCTGACGCCATAGCGGTCCTGCACCCAGCCGTAGTGCTCGCTGAACGGGTAGGAATCAAGCGGCATCAGGATCGTTCCGCCGTCGCAGAGCTCAGCCCAGAGCACATCAAGTCGCTCACGTGCATCGGGATACACCGACGGATCCCAGTTCACCATGAATGATATGGCCGGGGTTGGTGAGAACTCCGGCCCCGCATTGATGGCGACAAAAGGCTGCCCGGCCACAACGTAGTCCACGGTGAGAACCTGGCCTGCCATGTTCTTCTGGAAGTCAGGCAACCCATCGGTTGGGTAGGTGGTCGTTGCATTGATGTGGGAGTCAGGGAAAATCCCGGTGTAAAAGCGTGCGGCCTCTGCCGCTGTGCCGTTGAACCACAGGCTCGGAGAGATTGCATTCATGATGTGGGCCCTTCTCCAGATCGCGGTGCCGTCGTGGAACCGTTATCTGGATCATCGCACCGCTAACCACGGCCGTAAAGAGCAAACAATCCCGTGACGACACGGGTGGGAGATCAGGCGCGCTGACACAAAAGTTTTGCTTGACTGGTGCTGCGGGTCATCAGCACGTGATGGACCCGGAGAGGACACGCCCCCGTGAGCACACACATTGACATTCCCAACGAAAACGACCCGGGCAAGGGTGACGATGGGATGGTGTTCCGCACCAGGCGGTGGGTGCGACCCGAGGATCTCAACGCCAACGGCACGCTCTTTGGCGGAAGCCTGCTCCGCTGGATTGACGAGGAAGCGGCCATCTACGCGATTCTGCAGATGGGCAATTCACGCGTGGTCACCAAGTACATCTCGGAGATCAACTTTGTCAGCTCGGCACAGCAGGGCGACCTGATCGAGATGGGTCTGCACGCCACAGCGTTTGGCCGCACCTCGCTGACCATGCGTGCCGAGGTGCGCAACATGATCACCCGAAGCTCAATTCTGACAATCGAGAAGATCGTGTTTGTGAACGTGGGCGACGACGGACGCCCGGCCCCGCACGGATTCACTGAGATCACCTACAACCGTGACCGCATCCCCACCTCGGATGAGATGCGCAACGCGTTTGTTCCGCCGCAGTCCCGCTAGCGCGCAGCGGGCGTCTGGCCAGAGCGGCATTGCTCCGCGTGGAACCGCACGCCCGGCACCGGTGAGGGCGAAGGAACTGTCAGCGGTGTGAGGGGCGGTCGCCCGCCCCTCACACCGCACCGGCCTACAGCCGGTTAATCTCCTGACGTGGGCGAACGGCCACGTCAGTGATCTGGGTGTCTGGGCCGGCATCCACAACAAAGCGAACCGTCCGGGCAACGGATTGGGGCTGAATGTAGCGCTCCGGCTGGACGGTACCGCCGGACCGGGTGATGCCGCCACGGAGGAGGGGGGTGTCCGTCTGGCCCGGTGCAACCGTGACAACCCGAATGCGCTCCGGCTCTACCTCAATGCGAAGAGTGTCAGCGAGGCCACGCAGAGCGTGCTTGGCCGCGGCGTACACCGCGCTTCCCGGGACAGGGCGGGTTCCGGCGCCGGAACCAATAAAGACGATGGTTCCCTCGGTGCGGGCCAGCGCAGGGAGCAGAATTCGGCTCAGCTCCGCGGGAGCCACAACGTCAACGGTGAAGTGTTCGGTCCAGTCGCTGATGGCGGCGTCCCGCACGGGGAGTGCGTTCGCAATGGCCGCGGCGTGGACAAGGACATCAAGGGTGGTGATCTGCAGGGGAGCTAGCAGCTTCTCAAACTGTTCCGGAGCCGCCAGATCAAGAGCAAGCGCCCTGACGCCCGGTCGGCTCGCCCAGGCGGCGAGCGCCTCGGGGTTTCGTCCCACAACAATGAGGTCGTGGGTGAGTGAGAGCTCCTCAGCGATCGCTTGCCCGATGCCGCTGGTGGCGCCCGTGACGAGGGCAAGTGGTCGATGATCCGATGACGAGGACATGCAGCTCCTGACAGTTGTTCGTGGCTGGCGGACGTTACCGCCACGACCCATTGTCCCGTGACGCGCGCTGCCGGTATCTCGAATGTGACGCCATGTTGAGCGCGAGTCGACACCTGACGGCGAACGCGAGTATTCCTAGTGGAGGCGCATTTCGCCGCCCCACATTTGTCCACGACCGGACAACACACCCCAGGAGTATCCATGACACTGACCCGGAGATCACTCGGCGCCTCGGCCGCCGTCGTTGCAACATCGCTGGTCCTCATGGGTTGCTCCGCTGGCGCTGCCCCCGAGGCCTCATCGGAGTCAACCGAGCCCGTTGTGGGTGGCA
>JBQELM010000300.1:0-3304 GCA_052103915.1 Mycetocola sp.
GGTTGCTGCAGTGTGCGCGCTTTTTGGTGCATCGCTGACATCAGCGGCCGTCGTTCAGGCCGCGCCAGCGTCCACCGTCGTGACGCAACGCGTTGCGGATTCCGGACCGATCTCCGTTCCGGCGTGCCCCGGAACAACAAGCAATAGTGCGGGGTCAATGAACACCCCGCAGGGTTTTGTGCTTCCAGAGGGCAGCGGCCTGGCCACGGCACTGCGCGAGGGTAAAACCATCATGCTCTACGGCAACCACGGCACGGAGTATCTGAACAGCGAGGGAGAAAACGACAGCCGGGGTCAGGGAGGATTGCCCTACTGCGGTGCCAGGCTGCTCGACTCCGGCGAGCTTGAGGTTGATTGGCGATTCTGTACCGACCAGGGCAAAGCCGGGTGCGCGCACCTTCCGCCGTCATCGGAGTGGACGGGAACACCAACAAATCCGCTCAACGTCGAGCAACGGCTTCAGATTGCGAACATCCTGATGGACGCGCGTCTGGCGACAAAGCGGGATAGGGCCCTCGTGCAGCTCCAGGTGTGGTGCGTGTCGGACGACTGGGCGGAGGGCTCGGTGAACACCAGCGCACAGAACTACTTCAACAGCCACGATTTCAGTGCAGCCTCCTCGTCCAACCCGGAGGCCAGGCATCTCACGACAGACGAGGCTCGCTGCAATTATCTTCCGGACCTGGTGCAGGAGCCGGAACTGAGCGTCGCGGGTCCGGCGGCTGAGCTTGCGGCCGGAGACACGGGGCAATTCACCGTCACGACCAACATCACAACGCCCGTTCTGATCGGTACTGCGCCTGACACCACGATCAAGCTGTGTCCCGTAGAACAGCGCGGCGTCACGTTTGACGGCCGGACCCTGCAGCTTGATGAGGGGGGAACAGCCACCCTGTGCGCCACATTGCCCCGAACGGGGACGCTGACGGTCACGGCCGACAGCGGCGATCTGCCGCAGGCTGGGGAGCTGGGGCTTCTCTGGAATGGCGACACCGGCTGCCAGGTCTTCGCCGACTACATTCAGGGGTCAGCTGTGCGGATTGAGCGGAGCGCGAGCGCACGCTTTGTCGGCACGGGGACGTTCCAGGTGGCCAAAACCTTCGCCGGTGTCTCCCCCTCCGACGGCGACCTGGACGACGCCGCCATCGCGGTGAGCTACGCCGTCACCGGCGGACCAGCGCTGCCAAGTGGAACACCCGAGTCCGGGACACTCCTGCTTAACGCGGGTAATGGCTTCACCGCGACCGGGCCAAGCTATCCAGACGGCACCGTTGTTGTGCTGGAGGAGAGGTCGGTGACGGGTCTCCCCGCCAGCCTGGAGCAGGTTTCCGCGGCGTGGAGCGTCGACGGTTCGCCGGTGAGCGGGGGAGAGGTCACCATCACCGTCGGTGATGGCCGCACGGCCGCTCTTGTCCTGGAGAACACGCTCGCCGCCCTCATCGGGACGTTCGAGGTTCGAAAAGACTTTGCCTTCGACAATGGGTCAACGACCCCGCCCCCCGGCATCGAGGTTGAGGTGCTGTGGTGGGTCAAGGGTCAAGACCAGAGCACCGCTCAGGTCATCGTTTTGAACGAGGACAACGGTTTTGCCGCGTTCCCCGGCGCGGACCAGTCGACACCCGAGCTGTTCCCTGTCGGCACGACGATCCTGCTTGAAGAGGTGGAGCAGACCCTGCCGGGCGGAATCTCGAACGTCGTGGACTGGGGAAGCAACACCGACCCCGACTACACCGGCACAGGAAACCGCGGCATGGTCACTATCGCGCAGGCGTGGAACCCCGACGAGCACACTCCCGGAGGGAACACCACTGCGGCCGAGGTGTCGCTGACGAACGGGGTGGCCATCAACCGTGGCTCCCTGACGGTTCAGAAGCTCGTCGCCGAATCCGAGTCTGGTGCGACTGAGCCCGGTGTGGGCGAGGGGCCGTTTGATGACCTGGAGATCGCCGTCACGGCGACCTGGTCGCATCCTGACCCCCTTGTCACCGCTGCCGGGAGCAACGTGCTGCTGCTGAATGAATCAAACGGCTGGCGCACAGGGCTGGGCGTTGATCTGCCGGACGGCACCGTTGTGACTCTTGAGGAGACGGGTATCTACAGTTCAGATCCGAGCATCAGCTGGGATGAGGAACCGAGTTGGTCCTGCGCCACCTGCATACCGCCGCTGGACGGTGTTGTCGGTGGGACGCAGAGCGTTGTGATCACAGACGGCCAGGGGCCTGGGCAGCCGATCGCGGACCTGTCGATCAGTCTGACAAACACCTACCGAGTGCTGATGGGGTCGTTCTCGGTCGAGAAGCTTGTGTCTGGCGACATCGATCGCGAAGACCCGCGGCTTGACGGCATCACATTCATCGTGAACTGGGAGTCGACGGACCAGGCGCGGCCGGAGGGGGCGATGAGTCTCACCGCACCAAGCTGGGTCGCCAACCCGTCTGACGCTGACGGCGCGGTGGTGCGGTTCCCGATCGGCACAACGGTTTTCCTTGACGAGGTTGACCCGCCGGCGATCCCCGGGGTGGTCTGGGGCGAGGACCCTGAGTGGAGCGTCGGAGATGAGGGAACCGATGCCGCGATCACGATCGTGAGCGAGGACACACCTGCCGGTCCTGAGGCATCGTTGATGCTGACAAACCGAGCAGAACTGCACGAGGGCTCGTTCTCTGTGGCGAAGTTTGTGCACAGCATCGCTCCCGCGGATGTCGACGGTGTGCGTTTTGAGGTCACCTACCGGTCGACCGAACCGCAGGGGGAATACGAGGGCAGCCTGTTTGTCGTGAACGATGAGGAGGCTTTCTCTGAGAGCTTCCCCGCGGGAACGGTGATTGTGCTTGACGAGGTGCTCCCCGCTCCGCTTGAGGGCACAACAGGGTGGGAGACCCCCGTGTTTGTTGATCAGAACGGCGACGCTCTGAGCGAGCCGGTGACGATCACTGTTGGTGATGGCACCGACGTGCGCCTCAACCTGATCAACACCACCGTTGAGCCACCGAGCCCGACCCCGCCCGCGCCCACGCCTCCCGCGCCGGATCCTTCCGATCCGCAGACGCCTGGTTCAGGGTCGGCCACGCCGTCCGCAGCGGCAACGGCCGGGGGTGACCTGGCGCGGACGGGGGTGGGCGTTGATCTGGGGATGCTGATCCTGATTGCGCTCGTCCTGGGGACCACCGGTCTGGCGTTGCGCCGTCGGCCTAGGCAGCGCATGAGATAGCCGGCAGGGGGCCGCCGCGGTGTGCTGAGCTGTGCCCGGAGTGTGGTGCCAGGCCCGCTGGAGATGATCCAGCGGGCATGGCACCGCCGCGTG
>JBQELM010000301.1:0-3302 GCA_052103915.1 Mycetocola sp.
TTCTGGGCGATGAATAGAACGAGTTGCGGTGTTTGCGGTCGAGCTCCGTCCCGAAGAACGACGCGGCGGTTTCAAGATTTCATTCGCGAGTTTGAGCTTACGGTTCTCATGCTCAAGCTCGCGGATCAGCGCATTCGCGCCTGCTCGTCGGTGGTGAATCCGGCCTTCAATCCGTCATTGATATCGGTCTGCCGGACCCCGTCACGCACCGGCTCGGGCCCGTATCCGAGTTGCTTGGCTCCGAGCGTGGTCGTCCCTGGGCTGGTGCCAAGCCCGGCGAGGAGGAAGCGCAAAACCCGGACCGCTGCAGCTTTCTCCTCAGCTGAGTGGCGGCGACACGTGCTCCCGTATTGGGACATGGCTCCAATCATCATCCGCGACTCTGGAACCGTCAACACGCACACGGAGTATCACGCAAATACGGCCTTTCAGTCAACCGGCCCGCAACAGGAGTAGCTCGATCTCGCTGTCACCCGATGGGAGCGTGATCACGTGGCTGTCATCCTGGCGAAAATCTCCGAACCGTACCAACATTTGCCCGTACGCCTTTGAACCGGGGATCATCTTCGCCGCCCTCTCCGCGTCGACTGCGTCTGGCAACAAATAGGTCTGTAGTGATTGCGTGGGTTCCTCGCTACCGGGCGCAGGTCGAAGATCGATTGACCCCGAAATCCCGGCTGACTCGAACACCTTCTGCTCGGCACAGTAGGAGCTCGACGGCCCGTCTGGAAGGGCCAGAACAATGACGCAAATCGCCTCGCTTTGGTCACGCGCCGTCCACACTGTGTAATTCTCGTTTTCAGCGGCCAATACAACTGTGCCAGGCTTCACGCCTCCTTGGCCGACGCTACCGGCGTCAATTTCGGAAGGGAGCTGATAGTCAGCAATGGAGTCATCCTCGGCATCCGGGTCAGCGTTTTCCTGGTCCGGGGTCTCTGTCTTGGTATCGCTATCGCTATCGGTATCGGTCTCGGTATCGGTCTCGGTATCGGCGGTGTCTTCGGAGATGCCGGAATCTGTACCCTCGGTTTCCGTTCCAGCGCCAGTGTCTGTCAGAGCATCTGTCCCGCTGGCTGCTTCCGAGGATTCTGCGTGGCGGTTGACGGGCAGAGGGATTGGGACCGGGACTGTTTGGAAGGCTGTGCTGTTGTTGCCAAGTCGGCCTGATTGGCCAGAGCCCCACCCATATAGCTTGCCGTCTGTACCTAGGGCGAACGCATGCTGGTCACCTGCGGTGACATCGATGTACCCACCATTCGCTGTGAGCGATGGCACCTGATGTGGGATAGCTACGTTTCCCGAAGCTGCATAGCCAAGCGTTCTGCCGCCCCAGGAATACACGGAGCCGTCGTAGCTGAGTCCGAGGGATACACCACTACCGGCAGCAAGCCGGGTGAATCCCACGCCCTCTGGTAGCTCAATGCGTGTAGGAACGAGAAAAGTAGCGGGGGTTGAGCCATCAGAGGCGGTGCCGCCTTGCCCGCTTGAATTTGATCCCCACGCGATCACTTCACCAGAATCCGTGAGCGCGAGCGTATGGGAGTCGGAGGTGGAACTGTTTGATACAAGCTGCACGATCCGTGCATCGCCAGGCATCGGAATCTGGGTAAATTTCGATACTTCTGACACGTTGGGCCCGAGCCCGAGCCGTCCATTTGCGTTCGACCCCATGCCCCAAACGGTTCCGTCAGCGGCAAGGCCATAGGAGGTGGAGGCGCCGGCCTCTACCTGGACAAACTGGATGCCAGCCGGGTTTTGTAGCTGCGTGGGCCTACTGATCGACGAACTGGTGCCGAGTTCTCCGTTCCAGGCGGCCCCCCACCCGTGCGCACGTCCGTTGGGGCCGAGCGCCAGCGAATGATTGTAGCCCGCGGATACCTGGCTGAAGGCCCCGGCGGTGGGAGGGCTTATCTGAACTGGGTTCTGCGCTTGAGTCCCTCCATGTATAGACCACTGCCGAGCACCCCAACCGTAGATCTTCAAGTCGCCGCTGAGCGCAACCGTGTGGTTTCCTCCGGCCGAAACCTGGATGAAGTCCTGTGCCCCGGCGTAACCGAGCCATGTCGGTGTCAAGACATTCGTAGTTGTTCCATTTCCTACTTGACCGTTGGCGTTGTAGCCCCATCCGTAGCTCAGCCACTTGTTCGTGAGGGCCATCGACTGGCCAGCGCCGGCAGAAATCTTGCCGAGTCCCGGTTTCGCGATTCGTCCTGGCACCTTGGTTTCTGTCCGTGATTGTGCGCTTGAGAAACGCTCAGGGAGGATCGTGTGCGCGCTCATGGTGAAACCTGACGTCCACGCTTGTTGATTCAAGGTCACCGGGATCTGCGCGGTACGTTTCGGGACTGTCGCGATGGGGGCGGTCACCGTTTCCGTTATGGTCACATCCCACCCAGTCTCGGTGCGGACACTGGTCCACGAAGTGGTGATCCCTGCCTCTGCCGTGGGACCAGGGAGGCGACCGGGTGTGACCGAAGATGGGAGCGACACTGTCGTAGCGACGACATCCCCGATGCGAAGATGGAGCGTCTCTCCGTCGGTGCCCGGGTGGCTTGACACGTTCACCGTGGCATTCGTAGCGGTGCGAGCGTTGAGCCCGAGCCCGTATGCGCCCGCAGTGACATTCCAGACTGCGGGAAGGACCGCTGAGTCCTTCGGGTGAGTGCTGACGAACCGCTCAGGCAACTGGATTGTTGCCTGAAGCGTGAGCTCATCCTCAGAACGTACGCCCGGGAACTCGGTGACGATATCAAACGCTCCAGCAGGGAGGAGGAGTGCTCCAGCTGTTTCGGCGGTAACTACGCTGCGAACAACCCATTGCCCGTTCTTTGCCTGTGACGACCATGTGCGGTGAAACCCGTTGCCTGAATCGTTCGCAGGAAGCGAACTTGGCCGCGCCCCGAGGGGGAGCAGTACTTCGAGTGCAAATTCCTCGCCTTGCTCTGCGGTCAGGGGCGTCACGTCATCGGGCTGCATTAAGAAGTGAACGGTGCCAGAATCATCGCCCGGCCCAAAGCTCGCGCCGGTGGAAGGGACCGCCGCGAGTCCATACGGCCCAGCTTCGACTCGATCCGCAACCAAGAAACTGTTCCCAGTCACGATTGACGAGTCCGTCGTGACAGCACCGACCATGGTCGACGAAACCCCCAGTGCAGAGAGCATGACCGCTGCAACTAGCGCAAGCGCAAACGCGGATCGGATGGTGAGGCGACGCGCGTGTCCGGGGCCCACCACCCCCTGGAGAGCAGTGCGTGCGTTCTGTGACATGAGGGAGCCCCTTTCAGATACTCCTACTCAAGCGG
>JBQELM010000302.1:0-3295 GCA_052103915.1 Mycetocola sp.
ATACCCGTCCGGTGTCGATGCCCTCCACCGCGCGCTGGTAGGCCAGCGCCACACGGTGCGCGGTCACCGGCTCAAATCCCGGGAAACTCGAGTGGTAGCCGGGTGACTCCACCAGAACGCCAGGGCTGATGGCGTTGATGCGCAGGCCGCGGCCGAGAGCCCCGGCGCTGCTGCGCACAAAGGCGTCAAGTCCGGCGTTAACGACGGTGGCCGCCGTGCCGGTGGGGATCGGTTCGGTGCTGAGCACACCACTGGTGAGGGTGATGGACCCGCCGTCACTCAGGTACTCGGCGGCGGTGCGTGCCAGCGAGATCTGGCCGATGAGCTTGGAGTTCAGGCCGGAGCGGTAGTTGTCGTCGCTCAGCTGGTCCCATGGTTTGAAGGGAACCGAGCCCGTGCAGGCGACAACCGCATCAACCTGACCAACACGGCGGAACAGGTCGGTGACGCTGTCGGGGTTGTCCAGGTCAACGGCGGGGGCGCTGCTCCGGCTCGCCCTGATGACCTCGTGCTGGCCGGATAGGAGGTCGGCGACGGCCCCTCCGATTGTTCCGCTCGCTCCGATGACGATGACGCGCATGTATAACTCCGTTCCTGGTGGGATGCGTTGGTTCAGGGGCCGTGACGCCGCGCTGTCTTCTCAGCGGCGGCCGGGGCGCTGCACTGTTGACGGCGGTGCGACCCGCCGGGCTTGACCCTGGACCATGGTCCCGACTTTACGCTTGCGGTGCCCTGAACGCACCAGGGCAGAGGGAGTGCCATGCTGTGGGAGGCCATCACCGCGATCATCGCGGCCGCCGTCATGATCGTTGTTGTTATCGCGCCGGGGCAATCGGGGCAATCGGAGCAACCGGGGCAACCGGTGCAGCAGGGTCGACAGCGGCAGTCACCATGGCCGGGGAAGGTGGCGCAGTCGGGGCAGTCGGGGCAGTCGGATCAGCCGGGTTCGCAGACCGGTCGTCGGCCCGCGCGGCTGAGCCTGCGCACCCGCCTCATCAGCGCGGTTCTCCTTGGCGGAGCGCTGGTCGTCACCGTGATCGTGGCCGGGTTCCGTGCCCCGGCCGTTCCGCTGTATCTGGCCGCGCTGGCTGTCCTGGTGTGTGCCTGGGCTGCGCGGGCGCGGCGAGGCGGCCGGACGGCCGCGCGTTGGTGGCGTCGGGGTGTGGCGGTGGTGGCAACTGTGGGTGTGGCCGGACTGGTCATAACGCCCGCACTGATCCTGCCCGTGTTCAGTCTTCCTGCGTTCAGCCCGACCACGTTTGAGTCAACAACGACCGCGACGGCGACTGCAACGACCGAGAGCCCGGCGACCACCGCGCCCGCGACGACGACCAGCATCGGCGAGATCACCGCGGAGTGGGAGGACCCCGACCGCGCGGACCCGTACCTCACCGACGGAACGCCACGTCGGGTGGTGGTCAGCCTCTGGTATCCGAGCGAGCAGGACGGGCCAACGCAGCCGTACCCCGGTGCGGACGTCGCCGCCGCGCTGGCCAGTGCCACGGGCGCGCCGGAGTGGCTCTTTGGTTACCTCTCCAACGCCTCAACTCCGATTGTCAGCAACGCGGCCCCGGCCCCTGCCTCCGGAGCTGACTCCGCCGATGGTCGCCCGGTTGTGCTGTTTTCCCCCGGCTACGGTTCCACCCGGTTCCAGAACATGAGCACCGTGCAGGCCCTTGTCGCCGAGGGGTATGTCGTGGTTGGTGTTGATCACCCCTTCACGGCGGCCAGGCTCACCCTGACCGACGGGTCAACCGTGTCCGCGACACCCGAGCCGCCCGTCACCGCCGGTCCGGATGCCGGGGAGGACAGCATCATCACCGTCAGGGCCGACGACATCCGGCTGGTGCTTGACCGGCTGGACGAGCTGAACGCCCCGGACTCGGGCAGCCCGCTCTCCACCCTGCTCGATCTGGACAGGGTGGCTGCGGTAGGCCACTCCTACGGTGGGGCCACGGTGGCCGAGGCCGCCGCCAGGGACGCGCGAATCACAACAGTTGTGGCCATGGACGGCACGATGTGGGGTGACCAGATCTACCGCACCGGCCTGGACCAGCCGCTGCTCTACCTGCAGGCCACGGGAACGCTTGCCCTCATCGAGGACGGCCCAAGCGCCGACTTTGACGCCGAGTACATCCACAACGCCACCGCCGGTCTCAACCAGATCTTTGCGACAACGAGGGGCGAGTCGGCCTATGTCCTCGTGGACCGTGCCAACCACTTCACCTTCACCGACCTGGTCAGGATGAGTCCCCTGGTGGCGGAGGGCCGCGGTGTCGAGGAGGCGAGCGCCATCACCGACGACCTCATCGTGCGTTTCCTTGACCGCACGCTCAACGGCTCAGAGCTGACACTGACCGACGCGGTGGCGGGCGTGGACGGCGTGACCGTACGATCGCAGCCAGAGGTGATTTTCCCCGACGCCGGAATGGAGCGCTAACGGTGCTGCGGAGTGAGCTGGCCAGGCGGACCGGCGTGAGTGTTGACACGCTGCGTTTTTACGAGCGGGAGGGCGTCATTCCCGTTCCGCCGCGCCTGGCCAACGGCTACCGCGACTACGACGATGGCTACGTTCCGCTTTTGCAGTTTGTGGTCGAGACCAAGCAGCTGGGGATGCCCCTGAGCGGTATCCGCGACCTGGTGGCTGCGCTCCGCAACGAGGAGCTGAGCGCCGACGAGCTCCGTCAGCTCATCAGGGAGCGGATTGAGTTGACGGAGCGTGAACAGCGGCGACTGGCCGAGGAGAAGCGCGCCCTGGAGTTCCTGCTCACGGTGCCGGACACGGTCGCTGCCGACTTCCTGAACGGCTTCCGCGCTGCGGCAACTCCGGACCCGAGAGCTTCGGGCCCGGAGTCAGCCCGGGGCGGGGCGACAGGCTAGACCGCTGACCAGCCGCCGTCGCTGGGCAGCACAACACCGTTGATGTTGTCCGCCTCATCGCTGAGCAACCAGACAATGGAGGCCGCCAGCTGATCGGCCGTGGCGGGCGAGGGGATCACCGTCTGCAGGATCGGTCCCACGCGGCTGGCCGCGTACTCGGACTTCATCGGGGCCTCAATGTTGGTGATGACCGGGCCGGGGGCAACCGCGTTGGCGCGCACGCCCTGCGGTCCGTGGAAGAACGCAACGCTCTTGGTGTATCCGGCGATGGCGTGCTTGGAGGCGGTGTAGGCCGCACCCGCTGCGGAACCACGCAGGGCGGCCTCCGACGCGACGTTGACGATGGAGCCGCGCCCGCTCGCGATCATGAGGGGCAGGACGGCGCGGGTCAGGCGCATGGGCCCGGTCACGTTGA
>JBQELM010000303.1:0-3293 GCA_052103915.1 Mycetocola sp.
AAAGACAGTTGTGACCAGATACCCCGACGACGAGTGGGGCGACGGCTACCTCAACGCCTGGGCGGATCGGGTCGCACGTGTCCTCGCGTTGGTCCTCATCTGGGTGGGCAGGATTGCGATCGCTGCCACCATCGGGGTTGTCCTGATTTATCTTGTGACGCGTGGCTCCTGGATGGGCCAGGAATCAGTCAACGGGTACACCGCCAAAGACAGCATCGCCGAACTCACACAGGTCACCGTTTTTCTTTTCTGGATGCTCGCTCCGCTGCTGCTCCTGCCCCTCAGCCCCGAGGTCTTGATGAGTCGTGACGGTGACGTTATCGTCGGCATCACTGTCCTCGGTCGTCGCCGCGTTGACCTGTCGCGTGCACGTCGCTACCCCGCCGTGATTTTCCCGTACCTTTTCATCCCCACCACAAACCCAACCTTTTGGCTGCACCTCGACCGGGGACGAGGGGCACTCATGACCCACAACGACGACGGTGTGGACGCGGTGCCGCAACCTGATCACGACGTCGATGACGATGACATCGGTTTCTGGAAGACAATGCTGCGGGGAGCGGGTGCCCGAGCTATCGGGATCGCCCTGATGAGCTTTCATCTTGTTCTCACCATCGTTCCCTGGTCACTGACGCTCGCGATCCTGGGGCTGTGGCCGTTTTAGCTCACCGACGAGCCGCACCCCTGGGCGGCCACCGTGACGGGCCCAGCCTGGCTTGACCTGGCTTTTACCGACAATGCGCGTACGGTGGGTGGTCCGGATGGTTCCAACCATCACCGCGACAACGTCAGGAGATTTCGTGACTGAGAAGCACCGTCCTAAGCCCAGCGACATTCCGAACGGCTCAAGCCAGGACCCCGCTGACACGGGGACAGGAGACACCGCCTCGGGCGGCGCCCCCGAAGAACCAGACCACTCCAGCTCAGTTTCCTAAACGCGAGGCGCCGGTGCCCGGCCCCACCCACGGGGCCGGGCACCGTGCGTTTCGGTTCAGGTGATGAGCACAGGCAGCACACGCCCGACACACCCCCTCGCGCCCCTAGACTGGAAGTCCACCGGAGAAAGGGTTCGCACCGTGAGCACACGCGACGACGTCGAATGCTGGTTGACCGACATGGACGGCGTCCTTGTCCACGAAAACAAGGCACTGCCGGGGGCCGCAGCGCTCCTGCAGCAGTGGAAGGACGAGGGTACGCCCTACCTGGTCCTGACCAACAACTCGATCTTCACCCCCCGCGACCTGAGCGCACGCCTGCGCTCGTCCGGTCTTGACGTTCCCGAGGAGCGCATCTGGACCTCGGCCCTGGCCACCGCCGCGTTCCTCAAGTCTCAGGCTCCCGGCGGCAGCGCCTTTGTCATCGGTGAGGCCGGAATCACGACGGCTCTGCACGAGGCCGGTTTCATCATGACCGAGACCACGCCCGACTACGTTGTGGTCGGTGAGACCCGCAACTACTCGTTTGAGGCCATCACCAAGGCGATCAGGGCGATCATGCAGGGCTC
Organism: Mycetocola sp.; assembly: GCA_052103915.1. Classification (GTDB taxonomy): domain Bacteria; phylum Actinomycetota; class Actinomycetes; order Actinomycetales; family Microbacteriaceae; genus Mycetocola_B. The sequence continues at coordinate 1,505 of JBQELM010000303.1, forward strand.
ACGCTTCATCGTGACCAACCCGGATGCGACCGGCCCCTCCGCCGAGGGCCCGCTGCCCGCGACCGGAGCCATCGCCGCGCTCATCACCAAGGCGACGGGCAAGGAGCCCTACGTGGTCGGTAAGCCGAACCCGATGATGTTCCGCTCGGCCCTGAACAAGATCGGCGCGCACTCCGAGAACACGGGCATGATCGGTGACCGCATGGACACCGACATCGTTGCCGGTATCGAGGCTGGCCTGCACACGATCCTTGTGCTGACCGGCATCAGCGACCAGGCAGAGATTGAGCGTTACCCGTTCAGGCCAGAGGAGATCCTCAGCGGCGTCAGCGAGCTGGTGCGCAGCGAGCCGCTGGAGACCGACCAGGTCCACGTCGAACAGGTTTAGTCGACCCCACTCACACAGCCCACTCGGGCACACATGAAAGCCCCGACCATCTCTTGGCCGGGGCTTTCATCGTTAGCTCGTGCTCGTGCTCGTGCTCGTGCTCGTGCCTAGTTTGCGGTCAGGTCCTCGCTCAGCTCGCCTCCGTCAGCACGAGAAACGAAGCAGCTGAAACTGCGATTACCCTGCTGGGTCCACTCCTCGTCGGTCACGGGGTAGCTGCCCTGAACCTGGAGGTCCGTGGTGGGCACACCGGCATCGGTGCGCACGGTTCCGGGAGCGGCACACCACAGTCCGATCTGTGAAGCGAGTGCGTCCTGGCCAGGGAAGGCCGCGGCCGGGTCATCGGTGATCTCACCCACGTGAACAAGCTGGGCCTCGTGCGGCTGGGAGCAGTCAACAACGGTGAACTCCGCCTGCCACGGATCGGTGTAGTCCGACAGGCACTCCCCACCCGTCAAGGCTGTCCACGGCTGAACGCCCAGAGCAGCCGGACCGCTCTGCTCTGGCTCCGCCGTCTGAGTGGGTGTCGGGGTGGTCGACGGTGTCGGTGTTGCCACCGGTGCCGCGCTACCGAACAGCCGCGGGAGGAAGAGACCGATCACAAAGAACAGCACAAGACCGGCAACGATCAGCGTGACCGTCAGCGCACTCGCGCGGGAGCCGCGCCGCCGTGCCGGTTTGTCGGCGCTCGGCGTTCCCGCCGCCGTGGCCTCGCTCGTGGCCGCGATGTCGTCCTGCGGCAGGACCGGGGGTGTGACCGAGGCCGACGATGCCCGAACAGCGGACACCGGAACGGAACCGGAGAGAAGTGCCTCACCAAAAATGGCCGAATCGTTGATTGGGTCAACGTCAAGATCGGGGTCACCGGCTGCGGGGACACCCGTGTCGCCGTGCGAAACGGCGGCGCGCTGCGCGGAGAGGGGAGCGGTCGACTCGCCCGGGTCAGCCTGAGCGTCCACGGGCACCAGGTCGTCGATCCCGTCATTCTCGTCCAGGTCCGCGCGGTGCACCCCGGAGGCGCTGGCGGAGAGCTCTGCCAATTCCTCAGCGGTGATTGTGATGGCCTCCGTCGATGCAACGGCGATTGGCTCGGTTGGGGAGACCGGAACCGGCTCCGTCGGGGGAACCCCAGCCGACTCGTCAGAGCCGATGTTGATGGCCTCCGTCGGCGGGAGGGACGTGTCGCCAGGGGCCGAGCCGCTAACCGCTGTCGCCTCGGTGAGGTCGGCACCCTGCGACGGAGTTGAGGTGTCCGTAACCGTCCAGCTCAGTGGTTCGGCCTCGGTTGATCGTGCACCTGACGCGGGTGTCTTAAAGAGCGCAGGGGGTTCTGTGTCGCCTCCCGGCGTCGCACCCGAGGCGGCCGCAGCGGCTGCCACAGCACCGGACGCCGCCGCAGCG
>JBQELM010000304.1:0-3257 GCA_052103915.1 Mycetocola sp.
ACACCGGCAGCGGCAGCGGCACTGACAGGACCGGCACCGGCACCGGCACCGGCACCGGCACCCATTCTGGTGACGACTGCGCGGCTGAACCGTCCCTGATGTCGCGGGCGAAGCCCTCCGCGTGCGCACGCAGCACAGTGATTCTGCGCTGGCGTTCCGCCTCAACGTCAAAGCCAAGGTACGCCTCGCGGGGTGTCACCCTGACATTGGCTGAGCACTCGAAGTGTGAGCAGATGAGCGTCCCAACGGTGTCGCCGTTCCGGCCGGCCTGACCGGAGCGCTTCACGTTAAACTGCACAACGTCGTTCGGGAGCAGGATGTCCTCGCACCAGCTGCACTGGGCACGCGAGCGGATGGCACCGTCACTCTGCCGGAGCAGAATGCCGACCAAGTCCCCCTCGACGGCAGCAACGATGTAGCCGATCTTCGGCAGTTTGGGGTCGCGCCAGCCAAGAAAGTCGATGCGATCCCAGGCAATCGTTGCCAGATCCGGGAGGACGATGGAGGCACGTTCGCGCTGGGAGACGTTTACAAATGATGCCCGGATGTCGTCGGGCGTGAGTGGTGTCATGTGGGTGTTCCTTCATTGTGCGGCGCGCGCAACACGCAACGCCGCCCGAGTGTGGGTTGTCAGCTGAGGGGCGACACCCTGCCGCCGGCGCTGAGCGCGCCGACAACCCCCAGACGCCCGGAGGGCTGGACAACAACACGGGGGAAACTCACGAGGGAGAGTATACGTCCGCCCCTCCACCCCAGAAAGAGAACAGCGCCGACCGGTTTATCCGATCGGCGCTGTCTGCCCTGTGTGTTGCATAGCCTGCGTCCGTGTGACCGTGCGGCGGTTCGAGCCCGCCGTGTGCCCGCGTGGTCCGCGCTCAGGATGCCGCCCCGGCGACGGGGTGGCCCGGAGCAGATTCAGCCGTGGAATCCACGACGGCGGAAGAGGAAGCCAGTGCCTGTCCTGAAACCGGCTGCACCCGTGACGCCCCCGTCGAGGTGCGCACCGGCACCGCCGAGGTTCTGGTGTCTGAAGAGAATCGTGCGCGTGCACCCTCAACAAACTCAAGGACAACCGGCATCTGCTCGCCGAGGAACACGTCAATGCTGCGCACCGACTCCTCTGCACTGCGAACAATCTCGCCTATCGCTGCACCGGATCGAAGCTGGACCCGAAGCACCAGCACTCCGCGCCGACGAACCCGGTACGCGGTTGAACCCACGTGCACAACCTCCGGCCGCGCGGTCAGATGCTGGCGCACAATGTCGGCCGCCGTGTCCGGCTCAAGCACCACACCACCCTCAAGACCTGAGGAGGATGACGGCTGCGTCAGCAGGACCCGCGTCCGACCGCCGCCGCGGGTGAACAGAACGCTCAGTCCCACCGTGATGACCACAACAACAACGATCAGTCCTGCCCCGCCCACGACCGTTTCCGGGGTGGCAGACCACAGCTGCGTCAACGACTGAACCCAGCCGCTCACGGTTTCACGCAGCGCCGCAGCGATCCCCCTGGCCGCTTCACGCCACGGGGTGGCGAGTGTCACAAGCAGAACCGCTCCCGCCGCAGCGATCAGAACAACACCGACCAGTCCAAGCAGGAACCGGTTCATAAAACGGTTTGTTCGCGTCATGCTCCCACCTTCCCGTTCTGATCAACGTGCACGCTCACGCGGAGCGGGCGTGCACCGGCCGCGGCCAGTTCGCCCTCAACCGCAGTCCGGACGGCAGCCTCATCCACCCTGAACCCCGAGCTGGGACGAATACGGACGTCAACACTTTTAGCGCCAAGGCTCGCCGTGACCTGGCCACGGTCAACGCCCGACTCGATCCGGGCGGCACGCGCTGCGGCGGCCGCCAGAACCCGGCTATCGGCCACAACGGCGAGCCGCTCAGACGCCAGGGTGTGCCGTGCTCGACGGCCCCGCCCGAGCGCCGCTGTGAGCAGGATCAGCCCCACAACCAGCGCGGCAATCGCCGAGCCGATCAGAATGGCGTCTGACTGTGCCGACCAGTCCTCAATGGCAGCGAGCGCTCCGCCCGGTGACACCAGCAGCGGCTCGCGCCCCAGCATGCTGAGCACCAGCTCAACCCCGGCCCACACAGCCACAACGATGAGGAGCACGGCCATGATGCTCACCCACACCGACCGTGACCGGTGCGTCAACCGACGGAGCTGCCTGCTGTACAGGGCGCCCGTCGCCGGGGTGACCTCACTGAACGGCGTTGTCATCTCACCCTCCGCGATGCTGTGGTCACGGCCCCGGTGATCTCGATGGTCACCGAGGTCACCTCCGCGCCCGTCTGACCGCTGACGCGGTCGGCGATGAGCGCACGCTGCTCCTGGACCCAGGAGAGCTGGTCGTGACGATCCGAACTGAACAGGATGGGTGTCCTGGCCTGCACGGCCAGTCCCCCACGGTGGTCGCTGAGCCTGACGCTCACCGCTCCGGGCTGAACCCCCAGGGTGGCGGCGACAACGGCCCGAGCGACCGTGCTGAGTGCACCGGGAGCGATCCGGGTCCGACCGGCAAACGATGCCGGCTGAGCCTGAACCGCTGGGCTGTCCTCAGCCGCGATCATGATGATGACCGGCGGCCCCGCAACGCATCAGCCACACTCCGAAGGTCGAGCCTTCCGTCGGCGACACGTCCGATGCCTGCCCCGATTGCCATGAAAACGGCGACGAGCAGAAAGCCCCAGAAGCCAAAGGCCAGGGCGGCGAAGGCGAGGGCCGCCCCCGCCGCCAGGCCTACAACCGTGTTACTCACTGAACGCGGCTTTCCTCAGCCGGGGCGTCCTTGTCGTCACCGGGGATGTGCACGTCGTTGATGGCAACGTTGATCTCAGCAACCTGAAGTCCGACAAGCTCGGTGATGGCGTGGCCAACGGCTGCGCGGACGCGGTCGGCGACCTGCTGCATGGGGACCGGGTACTCAACGGCGATGGTGATGTCGGCGGCAACCTGGGTCTCGCCCACCTCAACGTGAACGCCCTGACCGTGGTCGGTGCTGCCGATAGCGTCGCGGAGGGCACCAAACGCCCGGGCAGCTCCGCCGCCGAGTGCGTACACACCCTCAACCTCACGAGCAGCGATTCCCGCAACCTTGGCAATGACGGCGTCGTCGATGATGGTCTTGCCTGCTCCGGTTGACTCCGGAGCCGGGGTTGACGGCGCGCGGTCAACCCGGGGAGTGTTCGAACGGACGTCGGCGGTGGTCTTGTCAGCCATGATGGTTCCCTTCGTTTGTGTGCTGCTG